>JBGPKR010000011.1:0-42112 GCA_041486045.1 Chitinophagaceae bacterium
AATGGCTAATAGCTTCTCTTATTCCAGGTGATATTCTTTTTTTAACAAAACCAACAACTCGACAATAAATTCTTTAAGCGGAATATTATGTCTGCTATTATGCATCCGGTAAATATTTGTTGCGAACCGAACTCGCCCGCTAAACTCTTTCATCAATTTTGGATCATCATTTATTAATGGGGTGTTCAGGCTGAACAGAGAGTCCCTGCTAAAATTTCCTTCATTGTCAGGCAGGATCTTATACCTGGCGTAAACATCAAAAATCCTGAAGTAAAGGTCTTCAAGTCTTGCAAACTCTGACTTTGTAAGCTCATATTCGTTTTCGAGGTCACTTAATTTTTTACCATACTCACTGATCTTTTGTGAAACTTTGTTGCCCATAATTCTTAAGTTGCCAGAGCTTTTTAACTGCTCAACAGTTGCATTATTTGATGAAAAAAAATTGATCCAGGTAACAAATGAGCTGTAATAATATAACATGCCATTTGTAACATTTCGTTTTGTTCTTTCAGCACTGTATAAACAAAAGCTATCAAGTTTTGAAACAACTGATTTATCCTGCTTGATGACTGTGTCTAAACTTATAGTATCTTTTTTTAGTTCTTCGTATAAGTTGACAGCATACACTTTTGCCCGCTGATGTTCCACCATATGCTCCCTTTGGTTCTCTGCCAAAAATCCGCAGAATACAGCAAGGAACAACATTAAAAATTCCCAGAGGTAATGGTTAAATTTTTTTCTTTCAGTATGTGAGTGGGCATGTACTTCCATAAAATTCAATTCAGGTGATATTCTTTTTTGATCAGCTTTAATAAATTTTGTGCTAATCTTTTATCAGTTAAAATAAAGCCCAATTGTGTTGATATATTTCCGCTGTAATCATTTAATTCATTCACAAACCGGATCAGATCGGTTTTGTTGTTTGAAAGCAAGACCGTTTTTTTAAACTTCAATGTATCGAACATGTTATCGCTGTAATTAGGCAGACGTCTTAATTCCGTATTGTCAAAAAGGTCTTTTACCTTACCCTCCATTTTATGCATATAGAATGTATTGATCATATCCTGGTGAACAATTCCCCTTCTTACTTCAGCATCATAAGCCGCAATACTGTCAGCCACCCATAGTTTTCTTATCAGTCTCATTCCACCAGCATTTTTTAACTGCTGCATGGTTCTGTCTGTATAAATAAAATCAGGGAACCCGAGAGGGTTCAACAATTTCCTGTAAGAACTGATCAATGGTTGAGGATAGTAGTTGGGGTTAAAACCTGTTGCCATAGAATCGAGCCGGGCGATTATTCTTTTATACCGGATTTCATTCTTAGATAATTGTGCGATGTCGGATTCAAGATCTTCCTTTAACGATCGGATATATTGCTTTTCTCTTTGATGCTCTATCAGTTGTTCCCGCTGGTTTTCTGCCAAAAAACCACAGAATACAGCGAGGAACAACATTAAAAACTCCCAGAGATAATGTTTGAATTTTTTCCAGCCTGTCCCGTCGGCGGCGGGAGTATGTGTGTGTGCATGTACTTCCATACTTGTTGCTGGTTATTGGTTACTTGTTTCTTTACCTCGCAGCTCGTGGCTAATAGCTCAAAGCTTTCTTTACTCCCCAGGATGATAACTTCTCTCCACATGTTTCAGCACATCTTCTTTATAAAATAAAACATCTTTGAATTGTCCTTTACTGTACATTAATCCCTGATCAAAAAAATGTTTTGAATTTTCGTCACCACTTTCACCACCGGCCAGCAAGGATCTTGCTTTTATTCTTTTGCCAAATTCTACAGCGCAAATAAAACTGTTGCCATTCGCTCCGTATCTTTTTTTAGTGCCGGGATAAGCGCGGCTGGCATAAGAGGGTAGCATTCCCCAGGCAGAAGATACAAAACCTACCGGGATGCTGGGTTTATTATCATCAAACTTATTATCAATATCAGATGAGATGCGCTGGAAGCGGTTGATCCTTCCCCAGGGTATCTGCCAGCGGCCAAACTTATTTTCCAGGTCGTTGATAGCGGCCAGTAAGGGCTGAATCAATCCCTGGGGGGAAGCGGTTGCGGCAAATTGTTTGGTTTTATTGACCTGGTCTGCTTCCTCATCGTCTTCAATTTTAATGCGGGCGATAGCAGGTAGCAGCCTTTGTCCCCATTCAACAGCCAGCGTTGTGGCAATTGAATTTTCACCACAACGGTAATTCCAGTTTTTTAATACACTTACAGGACCAATCAATAATGCATATAAGGAATCATTGTAATTGATGTTTTTTTCAAATGCTTTTACCAAAGCAGGCACTAATACTTCAAAAGCGGTGAGCCGGGTGTCATAACCGGCTTTGATCACTTTATCGATATTGTAGGTGGTTTCTTCGCTCAATACCCTTACCGCATTAATCCCGCGGAAATTTTCTCCATCCGGTGCCATATAAGCCGGATAGTTTTCCTTTTTGGGACTGTTCACTCCTGCAACCGTATATGGAGTGGAGTTACAGTTCTGCAGCCAGCCATTTGGCGGATTGATACTTTGTACTATTTCGCTGATGTTGTGATAACCTTTCCATTCCGTTGCCGCTGTGGTTCCATCCACGGCTTTGCTCCAATCAAACCTCGTATCTCTTTCCGGAATGCGGTTGCCATGCCAGTAAGCGATATTGCCTTCTGCATCTGCATACACGGTGTTGTTGGAAATATTACCGAGGAGGTCCAGGGTTTTTTTGAAATCGGCAAAACCGGTTGTTTTGTTCCGTTGCCAGCATTGTATCAATCCGTTCATGATCCTGTTATCGGCTCTTACACTCAGGTATTCTCCATTTCTTTTTGCCATGATGGGGCCATGATGGGTGCACATAATATTAAACGTTTTCCCTTCGCTCAAATCAAAGGCTGTTCTGACAGAAATGGTGATCCTTTTTTCTTTTACCGGAAGTTGTTTGCCGTCATACTCATAAAACCATTTTCCGTTTTTCTGGCTCAATTTTTCAACGTAAGTATCGGCCGCATCAACTCCGCTTGAGGTATGCATCCATCCGCAATGTTCATTAAAACCCTGGTAAACGAAGAACTGTCCCCAGGTAACAGCCCCATACACATTCAATCCTTCTTCGCTCACCATATGCACTTCAGGCCGGAAATAAAAAGTGACATGGGGGTTGATATATAAAATAGCATTACCCGATTCAGTTATTTTAGGAGAGAATGCAAAACCATTGGAGCCAGTTAATATTTCTTCATCTTCTTTTTTTGCAAAAGCAGACTGGAAACCGGTTCCGGAATAAAGGTTTTGTAATTCTGTTACTGTTATATCAGCCGTGCTGATAGCGCCAATACTGCCATCGGTCCATAGCAAAGGATACCAGGGTTGAAATTGGTTTCCCATTAAGGAAGAAGCCATTTTATCCGGGTGTTTGTAAAGATAATAATTAATACCATCTGCAAATGCATTGCATAACTTTTTCAGCCAGCCAGGAGCTTTTTTATAATCTTCCTTTGCAGCATCCTGGTCTAATACTATTCGTACTAAAAGATCATTATATAATTCGGATTCTCCTTTTATAGAAGATAACCCGCCTAATTTTTCAGCATAGTTCATATCAACTCTTTTAAAATCATCCTCGCATTGTGCGTACATCAAACCAAACACCGCATCGGCATCCGTTTTACCATAAATATGCGGAACACCCCAGTTGTCACGGATAATGGTAACATTATTAGCTTGCTTTTCCCAACGGCTTATTTCCTCTTTGGAAAATGATTGAGAGAATAGTTGAAGCGGCAGTAACAGGAAGATGATTATTTTTTTCATCATCAAAAGGATTTATATAGGTAAGCGCATAAAAAGCCAACGGCGACATAAATAATAAAACGGATCAGCCGCTCCTTCCAGCTGGTATTATCTCCAAACATAAAAGCCGGTTTTCGACTGACAAGTTACTTAATTGTATTATTACCTTTCCAGTTGCTCGATGGTTTTCTTTGCCGAGGCCAACCGTATCTTTTTATTTTTCTCCACCATTTTGTTTTTAACCCAATGTTCCAGCCGGTGGTGAAAAGGAATAAGCAAAGCTGCAATGACAACCAGGATGGCCAGCATTAAAACAGGGGAACGACCGGTGAGCTTTTCCAGGTAAGGATGAAACAAGAGGTTAATGAATTCAAAGGAGATCAGTAAACCCAGGATGCCTAAAAAAGATATCCATTTTTCATTAACAATAATGCTCCGGCTGAGTAATAAGAAAAAAAGGATGAACAGGATAAGCCCGATGGCAATGGCGGCATATTGTATATTGGATCTCCTTTCTTCTGCCGTTTTTAATTTTTCCTTTTCTATTTCCTGCTGTCGCAATTGCTCCCGGAAACTGGTGGCCTGTATGCTATTTGTTTTTTCAATACTGTAAATGGAGTCCTTGGCAGCCGTGGCCAGGTGAAAAAATTTATTTGCACTGTCGGATCTGTTACTTTCTTCAAAACTTTTATAAATGGCTTCGTATGATTTCAGCAGGGTTTCTTTGTATCCCATATAACGGGAGGCCTGGATGGCTTTTTGGCCATAATAAATGGAGCTGTCATATTGTTTTAAACCAAGAAATGTCTGCGCAAGATCAGTAAAGGTATAGGCCGTTCCCCAGGGAGTTGATTGTAAAGATCCGAAATGCAGTACTTTTCGTAAAAAGGGCAGGGCGAGGTCAAAATCCTTATTGGCCATATAATTCTCCGCTAAGGTTCCCAAAGAAAATATCAGGTTGTATTCATCCTTCATTTTTGAATCTATGCTCACGGCTTTTTGAGCGTAGATGATCCCGGAATCGGGCATCATCATTTTTGCATACGTTGCCCCGAGGTCATTATATGTATTCGATAATGCTTTTTCATCATTCATCATTACAGCAATGTCGATCGTTTTCCTGGCATAAACAATGGCCTGTTCAAAATTTTTTGCGAATTCATAGCAATTGGAGATAACCTTTAAAGAGGTTAAAATTCCAAGGGTATCTTTTCTTTTTTCAAACTTTAGTAGAATGGGAAGTGTCATATTTAACCCGGTGCTGTAGTCTCCCCGCCGGTTCAACCTGCTTGCTATAAATGCCTGGACACAGTCCGATGCTGCCTCATCCTTGTGCGTATTAAAATAGGCCAGTAAATCCAATGCTTTGTTTACGTCGTTACTGTCAGCTGATACAACATCCCAGAGGTAATCAAACAGGTATTTAGTTTTATCTTTTTGTGTATGAGCAGCGTTATAGCGGTTCAGGGAACTGTCGGGCAATGGTTGGCTGTAAGCAACGATTACACAGAAAAAAACTAAAACGAAGGCTATTATTTTTTTCATGATCAGGGTATATTTTTTTATAAATAACTCAGCCACCATTTTTCTTTATGGCCGGTTTTATATTTATCGTACCATTTACATAACGGATACAAAGCAATTACCACCAATGCCCAAACTCCATAAACCACCCACAGGTTATATCCTTCGCCGGGGGCTACAAATAAGAAGGGGAACTTTTTGCCTACATTGGCTGCGTCACGGAACGAATGCCCCCTTGCAAAAAAACAAATGGCCGCCAGCAGGTGAACCAGGTAAATATGAATGATATAATAGAAGAAAGCGGTTCGGCCATAAACAACCATTACATTGGTAAACCTGTTCTTGATTTTCTCCACAAGGGCCAACAGCAACAATGCCGGGCCGATAGTGATGCAGAGGTATAATAACGAAGGCGGGTATTTATTTACTTTCATAAATGACAGGAAAGTATAGAAACCATTTTTCTGTGTTGTCCAATCCACCGGGTCGCCATATACATTGGAATAACGCAAGGCAACAAAAAATAAGATCAATCCCAGGCCAATACGGATCAATATTTTTTTACGTTGTTCTGAAGAATAGTTTGAGCTGAATAAAATACCGGCACAATAACCCAGCATCATCAGACCTGTCCATGCCATAAACGGGTAAACCAGCATGGCGTTGTGATTATCGAAGATCGGGTAAAGGGTAAAAAAGCCATGATGAAAAAGATCCCAGAGAAAACCGGCTTCAAAACCCGGAACAGCTTCAGGTATATCCAGCAGGTTATGACCAAAAACGATGACCAGCCCCAGTATGAATATGATCTTATAAGGAAGACGGATAAGGATCAGCAAACCCAGTATGACCATACTGATACCGATGGCCCAGATGACCTGGAAGGGAATGATATTATAATGGGGATTGAATGTCCATGCAAAAGCCACGATCACCCACTCTGCAATGATCAACCACAGGCCCCGCCTGATCAAAAAGGAGCTCAGTTCTTTTTTTGTTTTACGCAGGCTTTGCAGGTAAATGGATGTGCCCGAGAGAAAAACAAAGATGGGCGCACAAAAATGTGTTATCCACCGGGTAGCATATAACGCCGGGCTCGTAGTGGCTAAATTCAGGGGATCATCCAGGTTGGCGCCGATATGAAAGTAATCCCGGACATGGTCCAGTGCCATGATCACCATGGCAATGCCGCGAAGAATGTCAATGGACTCAATTCTTTTTTGGTTGCTTAATGGTTGTTGCATAACAATGAGTTTATTTATTCCAGGTGATATTCTTTTCTGATCAGGGCTAACAAATTTGCAGCCTTTGTTTTCATTCGGTTAATAATAGTGGTTTGGTTCCCCATATAGCCTATCTGGGCAATACAACTGTTATAAAAGTTCAATAGTATTTGGCGATCATCCGTTAACAGTTCAAACGATATTCTTTTATCCATCCTGATGCTGTCCATCTTAAAAACAGATCTCTCTCCATACCCAAACTCCGCATACTTAAAAACGCCTTCATCAAGAATATGATCCATTTGCTTTCTTAATTCTAACCGGTTTTCCTGGATTGTGTGATTATTGTAGGCAAATAATCCACGCATACCGTTGTCATAGGCAGCTAAACTGTCTGATACTTTTCTATTATGTATCAAACGATAGCCGCCGGAACTTTTCAGTTGCTCAATGGTCCGATCGTGATAACTAAAATTGGTGAAAACAATATAATTCACTGCCTCATTATAATAATTGTATATATTTTCTTTTGCTATAGGTGGCCTCAGATTTGTTATAGCTGAATCCGTCCGTGTTCGCATAAATGCATACCACTTTTTTACGGCGTTAAAAGAAGCAGTATCCTCTTTCAGATCTTCCAGGAGGGTTGCCATATATTGTTTCTCCCGCTGACGTTCCACCTGGTGTTCCCTGAAATTTTCAGCCAGGAAACCACAGAATACTGCAAGGAATAACATCAGGAACTCCCAGAAATAATGTGTCCATTTTTTCCTTTCGCTGTGGGGGTGCGCATGTACTTCCATATTGAGTTTTAAGATTTGAATAAAAGAAATATTTCATACCTGCCGGATTACAAATAACTCAGCCACCACTTTTCTTTATGATTTGTCTTATACCTGTCGTACCATTTGCAGATCGGGTACATCAGGATAACCGTTGTTATCCAGATCGCATACACCGCCCATAAAGGATACCCTTCACCAGGCGCAGCAAATTTAAATGGAAGACCCTCCAGGCCGCGCATTCCTTCTGACACGCTATGACCTCTTGCGAGATAAGTGATGACCTGGGCTATATGCAGAATATAAAAGTGAACTATAAAATAAAAGAAAGGCACCCTTCCATATACGCTGATGATCTTTGCCAACCGGCTACTGATGTTCTTTATCAATGCGAGGAAAATAAGTATGGGTCCGACTGTAGCACAAAGAAAAAGCAGGGAGGGGGGATATTTCTGCACATTCATAAAGGAGAAGAAAGTTTTCATCCCTGTTTCTTGCCGGCTCCATGGCGTTGGATCTCCATAAACATTAATGGGCCTCAATGCCACAAACAGCAACAAAGCGCCAACACCTGTCAACAGTAATACCTTGTTTCTCTTTGGCGGTTCCATGCCGGTGAACAGCCTGCCGCAACAATAACCCAGCATCATCAGTCCTGCCCAGGAAAGAAAAGGGTATAAAATAAACAGGTTATGACTACCCCATAAGTTGACAAGGGCCCGGCGATGTAAAAAACTCCACCATAGCGGAACGTTGCCGCCACTGGATTTTTCAGCAAAGTCTAATAAATTATGTCCGAAGAAGATCGCCAGTCCTGTTACCAATATTATATTGAATGGCAGCCAGATCATCAATCCAAGAATGACCATCCCGGCTCCGATGGACCAAAGAGTTTCAAGGATAAAAAAATTAAAATGAATATCTGCAGTGAAAGCAAATGACATTACAGTAAGGTCAATGATTATCAACCAGAGTCCACGGGTGATCAAAAAACGGCTCAATTCTTTTTTTGTTTTCCGCCTGCTTTGCAGCCAGGCGGAAAGGCCAGATAAAAAAACAAAAGTGGGGGCGCAGAAATGAGTGATCCAGCGGGTACCGTATAAAGCAAGATTGGTAGTGTCGGGGTTTAGCGGATCACCCATCAATCCGTCTTTGTGAAAAAAATCCCGGGTATGATCGAGCGCCATGATGATCATGACCAATCCACGAAGCAGGTCGATGGATTCAATCCGTTTTTGATTGGTAATTGTTAGTGGCTGCATGAGTTTGTTGGTTTTTGCTCAATATGTTTCTTTATTTCAGACGGTATTCTTTTCTCAGTACTTCTAACAATTGATGATTGACGGTTATATAGGGTAAATAATAATTTTGTCTTGTCCCCCTCATCATCAGCAGGTAATAAGACGCCATGCTTTCTGCCTCCTGCCTGCTAAATTTATCCGCATTCACTATTTTGCCGGCAAAGACAGGCAGTATATTTTGATTCAAAGCCTGCAGCAAAGGAATTTTTCCATTTTGGATAAATGATTCATACCAGTCAAAATCATAATATTTTAAGGAGAAAGGCCTGATATACATTTCTAAATAGCTGTACTCTTTATCATTGCGGTTCCTTATGTTGGCGACCTGTACACTGAGCTGGCCTACCGCCGACTGCAACTCACTGCTTTTAAAATAACGCAATTCCCCCGAGTTCCTGAGCTGATTCAGAATACCATCATTTGGCTCAAACAGTTGCTGCGCAGAATGAATAAAAGCCCAGGTATACGCCGGGCAAAACCGGGGTGAAAGACTGACCAGGTTGCTGTCCTTTACATAATTGATGAAGTAAGTACAGGCTTCTTCTTTTTTATTCCGGATAGCTAAACTCTCCTGTACCGCGACGGAGTCGGCATAAATTTCTTTATAAAGATTTTTTGCCAGTTCTTTTGCTCTCTGCTGTTCAACTTTATTCTCCCGGATATTTTCAGCCAGGAAACCACAAAACACAGCAAGGAACAACATCAAAAACTCCCAGAGATAATGGGTGAATTTTTTTCTTTCTGAATGAGTGTGGGCATGTACTTCCATAAAACAATTATTTCAGGTGATATTCCTTTTTCAGGAGATCAATTATACTATTTACCCTTTTGCTTGCAGGCATTACTGCCCTATCATAATACATAAGGAGATAGGTATTATACAGATTCATAATATTCATTAATTGCAATTCAGACTCTTTATTTCTGTTCATAAATATGGGAGCAGGAGTTAGCAATTTGTCATTCGCAAAATCAATGTCGGCCATACGGAAGTGGCTGATCGTGTAAGGCTGGATCTGTGTTTTAAAGAAATCATTCCCCATTTCTTCATTTGTTTTCAGAAAATCAAGGCTTCCTTCATAATATTTTTTTATCAGCGTTGCCAGTTCTTCGTTCTGTATATAACGGAAACTGCCGGATGATTTCATTTCTGAATACGTTGTTGCTGTTGGCCCCATCGTAAATGTGGATTGTAATTTTGTATAGGCTTTGAGTATATCATAATTAGTCGGTGAGGCCGAGTTCATGACTTCCTCAAATCTTTTATAGTGGGCAATAATTGTATCAAGAGCTGTTGATAACCTTACAAAAAATGCAGAATCAGCCCGCAGATCAGACAGTAACTGGCGGGCATATTGTTTCTCCCGCTGATGCTCAACATAATGTTCCCTTTGGTTTTCAGCTAAAAATCCACAGAACACAGCAAGAAACAACATTAAAAATTCCCAGAGATAATGCGTCCATTTTTTTCTTTCGATGTGGGTATGTGCATGTACTTCCATAAAACTATTTCAGTTTGTATTTGTTTTTAAAATAGTTGACGAGAGTTGTTGCTTTTGACTTCAGCCCGGCGATGTCTTCGATATTGTTATTGCAATAACCACTATATGTTTCCAGTTGGTTGAAATACCGGTTAAGTAACTCCCTGTAATCTGCGACCAGCAAACTAACTCCGCCTGCCCCTGGTCTTCTTTTCTCGTAGTTCATAAGAGAGTATAATGTGTTCCTGATCGCGGTTTGTGTTTCCTGGAAAGATGTTGTTTCTGCACGGGTATATTGCTTCAGCATGTTATCATAAAGTAAAATACTGTCGGCATCAGCAGTACTCAGCAGCCGCAACCCGCCGGCATTTTTTAATTGCTGCAGGGTTCTGTCGGTATATACCAGGTCGGGAAAGTGACGGGAGTTGTTGAATAATGCTTCCAGGCAATCTGTTGATTTGATAGTATGGTTTATTGTATCAAAACACTCAGCCCGGGTTTCAAGCACCTGCATTTTGCTTTTATATTCAAGGATAAGCCTTTCAAAATTGGCAGTATCTGTTTTCAGGTCTTCATAAAATGAATGAATATACTGCCGGCCCTTCTCTTTTTCTATTTTATGCTCCAACAGGTACTCAGCAATAAACCCGCAGAACACGGCAAGGAATAACATGAGAAACTCCCAGAAATAATGTGTCCATTTTTTCCTGCCCCGATGATTCCGATAACTATCGGGAGGGTCGGGTCTGTGGGTATGTGCATGTACTTCCATAAATTTCTATTTCAGATGATATTCTTTTCGGATCAGTTCAATCAATCGCTTTGCCTGCAGGCTCACCTGGTCTGCTGTCTTATCATAGAATTTTGTAGTTGAAAAAAAATAGTGGTAGCGAAGCGCAACATCATTGATCTTATTGAAATCATTTGTAAGTAAAACCGGGCTGCCTTCAGGCTTCTTTATTGCAATCACACCCGCCTGAAAGTTACCATAATCAATCTGCATCATCTTTTGAAACACATATGTATTGAACAATTCACTGTTTCCCAAATGAATTGCATCCACTTTCATTCGCATCAGCTCTGTCTGGTTCGTCAGCCATTGCATGGAAGAATAATAATCTGCAATACTGTCAAGCAAACTCCTTGGGGTGACAAGTTTCAATGCGCCGGATGATTTCATTTGCTCAAAGGTCTTTGCATTTGAATAAAAATATCCGAAGTTGGCCGTTACTGTTCTGGCCAGGTAATAAATACCGGAAGTATTTGACCGGTCGCTATTCAGCAGCGTTATCAGCGAGTCGGTCATACGGCAACTGTATTCATTGCGGATAATAACGGAGTCGAAATAGGTGACATCTGATCTCAGGTCAGCCACAACGGACTCCATATCTGAATGAATTTCTCTTTTGTTTTTAAGCTCTTCCCGCAGATTTTCTGTAAGAAATCCAAGCGTTACAGCGAGGAATAACATTAAAAACTCCCAGAAATAATGGGTCCATTTTTTTCTTGGGGTGTGGGTGTGTGCATGTACTTCCATAATATTTTTTTACAGGTGATATCCATTTTGTAATGCTTCAATTAATTTATCAGCAATCTTCAACTGTGCTTCATACTCCTGCAGGGAACGGGCGCAAAAAGCTTTATTTATCATTACCAGGTTAATAAATTTATCTATCATCGCTTTGTCAGTAAATTTTATATACATCTCATGTGTTATTGGTTTATTAAACCGGAGGTCGTTCATAACTTCGACATTAATGATATCAAAATTATAAGGGCCAATGATCCATATACCTTTATCTACTACATTATCCCTGTATTCCGTTTTTTTTAATTGCACATCATAGGCATTCATCTGGTTAACGAGGGATTGGTTGAAGTAGCGCAATGAGCCGGAAGTTTTCATTTGTGCATAGGTGCCGTTAGTTGATATAAAAGGATTTGAAGTCATGATGGGCCCCATATTTTTGTAAAAATTTGTATCATTCCAATTGCCACGGGGCCTATGGAGTAGTGCAAGAATGCTGTCAGAGGCACTTAATTTTTTATAATCAAAGGCAATGACTGTATTTAAGAATGCTGTATCTTTTTTCAGGTCTTCAAGCATAGACTGGGCCAGCACTTTTGCCCTTTGTTT
Organism: Chitinophagaceae bacterium; assembly: GCA_041486045.1. Taxonomy (GTDB): domain Bacteria; phylum Bacteroidota; class Bacteroidia; order Chitinophagales; family Chitinophagaceae; genus JJ008. The sequence continues at coordinate 12,234 of JBGPKR010000011.1, forward strand.
TTCAACAGTATGTTCTCTTATATTTTCTGCTAAAAAACCGCAGAACACGGCAAGGAACAGCATTAAAAATTCCCAGAGATAATGAGTGAATTTTTTCCGGGCGGTGTGGGTATGTGCATGTACTTCCATAAAAAAATTATTTCAGGTGATATTCTTCTTTCAATAATGCCAGTAATCTTTCAGCTTTTTGGGCAGCCGTTTCAATTCTCGCCAGTACACCACTAAGGTTGAAGGATCGGGCATGGCAAAGATTGGCGTATTGTATAAAATCATCTTTTTTATTTGAAAGTAACGGAAATGACTTCTTTTTAAATGAATCAATTATTTCAGTACTGACTGTAAGATCCATGATGTCGTCAAGATACCATGAATCAAATATTATATTCCTTGCTTTTATCAGGTCGCCAACCCCTAAATTCAGATAAACAAGACCCTCATGCATGTTTCTCACTGCCTGGTCAAATTGGGCAATACTATCAGCAACATTCTGTTTTTTAAATAAACGAAGTCCTCCCGAATTTAACAATTGCTGCAAAGTAGCGTCCTGAAGTAGTACAATTAGATTTCTTGATCCAAACCTTCCAAAATATGACCAGGTGCCTGCCGGTAACTCATCAATGGCTTTGGTATGTACCAGCATCATGAATGTATCTATTTTGGTTATTACAAATTTTCTTTCCTTAATAGAAGCATTTAATAAGGAGGTGTCTACCTTAAGATCTTCATACAATGATTGCGCAAATTTCTTTTCACGTTGGTGTTCTACCATATGTTCTCGCTGGTTCTCCGCAAGGAAACCACAAAACACTGCGAGGAATAACATAAGAAATTCCCAGAGATAATGTGTCCATTTTTTTCTTTCTGAATGAGTGTGTGCATGTACTTCCATAAAAAATAAATTTATTGCAGCAGTCGCTTTGTTTAATGTTTTCCCAGTTGTTTATTAATTAACTCTTCCATTTCCACACAGGCTACCCTTGCATTGATATATGCATCACGGCTCCTTCTCAGCCGTTCCAGCCGGAGCATTAAAGCGGCTCCCATCTCATGGCGAAAAGTCATTGCGTCATTACCTGTCAGCACATCATGATGCTGTGCTATTTTTTCCATCATAGCAGGATTGGAAAGGTTGCTGCTGTCAAGATAGATCTGGCAGGTAAGGTCATAGTTTTTATAAAGGGTGGGAATAAATAATTCCTGGTAATATATTTTCTCAAACTCCTGGTTACGGTATTGCGCAAAATTGGTGATGCGTTCATAGTCCATCATTTTTTTCAGAAACTCAATATCACCCACATAGCGCAATGAGCCGGAAGATTTCATTTGCTCATAGGTTTCTTTGCGTACCAGGAAATTCCGTATCCATACGGCGCCCAGTTTTTTGGCAAAAGCTACCCTGTCGATAGAAGCGCTGTCCCTCAGCAACCACAGCAGCAGCGAATCGTGGTTGGCGATATGCCCGTTATCCTGTTCTATAAGTGAATCAAGATTTTTGGTATTGGTTTGTACATCCACCAGCATACTTTCCAAAAACTGGTGAGCCCTCTTTTTCTCAACGATATGCTCCCGCCGGTTCTCAGCCAAAAACCCGGCAAAGACAGCGAGGAACATCATAAAGAATTCCCAGAAATAATGGGTCCATTTTTTTCTTTCTGTGTGGGTATGGGCATGTACTTCCATCTTGTTGTTTTATACTTATTATAATTTATAATTCTTTCTGAGCTCTTGTAAAAGTTTGCGATTGGCTTCTATGTAATCATGCATCTGCAGGGTCCGGGTTGATACCAGCATCTGTTTATAAAATGATATCATATTTGATGTTTCGCCCCTGTCAAAAGAAGAAAGATTTAATATACCTGCAGTAATGGTTGTATTGCTTTTCCGGTAGCGGTTAATAAGGCTGATGGCAGTTGCGTTTTCATCCTGCTTCCTTACTTCATTCATCCAGCTAAAATCATAGTATTTCAGCATAAATGGTATTATGGGATTGGCAAAGAACTGGTATTCCTGTTCGTTCCTGTAACGGACATTATTGATACAGACACTGATATCGCCAAATAGTTTTTGCAGCGTAGTGTTTTTGAAATACCGGAGTGAGCCCGAACTTTTAAGCTGGCTGAGTATGCCGTCTTTCGGCTCAAAAGAATAGGTGTTTGCCAGGTACATTACCGTGGTATAGGCCGGGTAAAATTCTCTTGGCAGTGAGGTTAATGAGCTGTCTCTTAGATAACTGTTCAGATAATCCATATCTTTTTCTTTTTCCAGCCTTAATTTTATTTTATCGGCAACGACAATGGAATCCGCGAAAAGTTCAGCATATAATTCCCTGGCATACTGTTTTTCCCGCTGATGTTCTACGCTATGTTCCCTTACATTTTCTGCCAAAAACCCGCAGAACACAGCGAGGAAGAGCATTAAAAACTCAAACAAATAATGGGTCCATTTTTTTCTTTCCGTATGGGTGTGGGCATGTACTTCCATAAAAATTTATTTCAGGTGGTATTCTTTTTTAAGATCGCTTATCAGCTCAATGGCCAGTTCCTCAGCCCGCCGCAAACGGCCATCATTTCCGAACCGGAGATTTCTTTGCTGCACAACAATCATATTCAGCATCTCCCTTATTTCCCCCCTTTTATTTTCCAGCGGTTCAGTTTTTGCCGAGAAACAATTTTCCCTGGTTTCTTTGGACATTGTATCCAGTGACAACAACATATACTTTGATAAATCGTGATGATATTCTGGTTCAATAATTTCATTGATCAACTTTAATAACATATTACCTCTTGTCTGGTGATTGCTGAATTCCCCCTCGATCTCATTTACCAGTCCATCATATTTCATTAGTTTCTCCAATAATTGGTAATTCTTAAAATACCGGAGACTGCCCGAGTTTTTAATTTGTTCAAATGTGGCCCGGTTCCAGGAAAGAGGAACCGTCCAATACATGAACCGGGTATAAAAAGAAAATTCGGCAGCATTACGGCCCTCTAACCGTGTTTTGCTAAGCTTTAGCAGGCTATCCGCAATGGTAATATATATCCCGGCTGATTTCTTCTGAACATTAATGGCAGCTGTATCATTTTGCAGATCCTGCACCAATGATTTTGAAAATTCCTTTGCCCGGATGTGCTCTACGTTATGTTCCCGCAGATTTTCTGCCAGGAACCCGCAGAACACAGCAAGAAACAACATTAAAAATTCCCAGAAATAATGTGTCCATTTTTTACGAGGCGTATGTGTGTGGGCATGTACTTCCATAAAAATTTATTTCAGGTGATATTCGGTTTCTAAATAATTGATCAATTCGCCCACCCTTTCTTTTAATTCCTTTTCAAATCTTCCAAGCCCCCTTCTTGAACCGTTCATATAAACAGCGTAGACCGACAGCTCGTTTAACAACTCTGTATTGTTTGTGCGTAATGCCGGATTAGTTGTAGTCCTTATAATAGCTCCATCATCCTGCTCCATTGTTCTGAATACGGCCGGGTCAAATATTTTTGCAGCTACTTTTTTATATTCAGTGAATTCAGAAGCATAAATGGCTTCTACCTGGCGTATTACCTGAAGTTTATCGTAATAGGCCATGATCTTATCAGAAGTGTGGAGGTTCCTGATAAGACGGAAGTTCCCGGAGTTTTTTAGCTGTTCAAATGTCCTGTTATTTATAGATAATTCATTAAATCTTTGGGAGACCCTTCCTAAGTAGTAAAGCAGGCCACCATTTTTTACAACCATTGCAGGATCGTTCAATATTACGATCATACTATCCATCATGGAAAGTTGCTTTGCTATATCTGAGATATGTTTGTCCAGCGTCTGGTTATCCACCTTCAGGTCGGCGATCAATGATTCCATATATTGTTTCTCCCGGTTCTTTTCAACCTTATGTTCCCGGATGTTTTCCGCAAGGAAACCACAGAACACAGCCAAAAACAACATTAGGAATTCCCAGAAATAATGTGTCCATTTTTTTCGGGCTGTATGGGTATGTGCATGTACTTCCATAAATAATTTTATTTGAAATGATATTCCTTTTGTATTAAAGCAAGGAGTTTCTCACCTCTATTCAATAGATCAGTTTCAACAGCTTTTAACATCAGGAAACCGTTCTTCTGATCCGCCATATTATTATAAAATTCCTCCACATCGGTTTTATTTTTAGTAAGTAATGGCACAGGTGAGTTTTGTGAAAGTGGTTGTACAACCGGATCAAGCAATCTTTTTTGAAAAAGCTTATTGATTGGAGCGACAAAATTCAATGAGATCACATTCATTTGCTGCTGGTGTACAAAAAGAGTCCTGACCTTTGAATCATAGTCTACAATACCATCAGCCACGGCAGTATTTGTGATCAGCCGCATGCCTCCGCTGTTTTTTAATTGCTGAATAGTACGATCTGTATAAATAAAATCAGGGAAATGATAACTTTTTTTCATCAGGTTATAGACAGTATAGGAATCATTGAATACTTCCGGATTATTTAATTCAGTCAGCAAGCTGTCTCTGAAGATCAGCATGCTATCTAATTTGTTCAGGATTTTTTTTAGTTGGGAGATATCCTGTTTCAAATCTTCTGCAAAAGACCTTATGTATTCTTTTTCCCGCCGATGTTCTACCATATGCTCCCTTTGATTTTCTGCAAGAAAACCGCAGAACACAGCAAGGAACAACATCAAAAACTCCCAGAGATAATGGGTGAATTTTTTTCTTTCGGTATGTGAGTGGGCATGTACTTCCATTTTTTGAAAATTATTTTTTTAACTGGCGATATAAAAAAGCGCAAAGAAATCCTACAACCAAATAGATGAGAAATCTTAACAGCCAGCTTTTCCAGGGAAATTTATTTTGTTTTGGTTTCGGTTCTTCCATTTTTTAAGATTGAAAATTTTATGGCTATTGATTTGCTTTAAATACTCTTAACAAATTGCCTCCCAGGATTTTCCGGATATCTTTATTACTGTACCCTCTTTTTACCAACTCCTCCGTGATCTTTGGAAAATCTTCCACTCCATCCAATCCCCGGGGGGATGAATTGATGCCATCAAAATCACTGCCGAGGCCAACATGATCCACCCCAACTAATTTTACAATATAATCAAGATGGTCAAGCAATAATGACAAGGGCGGCCGCAATCCTTTTACCTCATCCGGGTATTTATCAAAAAGATAAAACTGCATGAAATAGGGTTCGGGGTTTATTTTCTTCAGTGAATCCATTTCGGTTTTATGCTTTGCGGTAAACGCATCGCTTCTTGCTTCGAATGTTGAGTCCAGGAATCCGCTGTAAAAATTAAGATGGATAACACCGCCGTTCTTTGCCACTGCTTTTATTTGTTCATCTTTTAAGTTTCTCCGGTGAGGGCAAAGAGTATAAACACAACTATGTGAAACCAATACCGGCTTTGTAGTTGTTGCAATGGCATCCCAGAATGTTTGTTCGCCAACATGTGATAAGTCAACCAGCATCCCCAGTTCATTCATGTGCTTTACTACTTGCTTTCCAAACTCTGTCAGACCCTTTTTTCTGTTGGAGTCTAAAGCCCCTCCTTCGGAGTGGTTTGGGGAGGTCTCGTATAATGCAGAGGTAGCCCAGTCTGTGGAATTGTTCCATGTCAGCGTCATATACCGGGCGCCTCTTTTATACAAAGCGTCTAACTTGCCAAGGTCGTTCTCTATCATATGACCGCCTTCTACACCAAATAATACGGCCAGTTTTTTTTGTTTGGAGATTTTAATAATGTCTTCAGCAGTGAAAGCCTGCGCCATTTTATCCGGGTTACGGTTGGTCCATGCCATCACGGTATCCATCTGCCGGTTGGCCATGGCATAAGGATTTTCCTGGTGCCCGTCACACCAGATGGAAAAAAATTGTGCATCCACCCCGCCTTCTTTCATCCGTTGCAGGTCAGAATGTGTTTTTCCTTTTAAAGACTGGTCAAAACTCACCCCTTTATCAAGCGATTTTTCAGGAATGTCATTATGTGTATCTATCAATATGGATTTGAAATGAATTTTTTTGGCCCGTTGGGCAAAAACAGTCACCGAAGTAAAGAGAATGGAAAGCAAAAGGAAATGCCGGGGATAAATTTTCATAGTTATTTTGTTTTTACAAATTCATAAGGAGTATACTCTACAAAGTCAGCCACCTTTACTGTAACCGATTTCACTTTCCCTTTTTCAATATGAAAAGGAAAAATAGCTTTGCTGAATTCGGGATCAGAAAAGCTGGCGTAAAAACGATTGCCCCCCAATGATTCAAGCCTGGCATACATATTGGGATGATGAGAGAATTTCATTTTTAATTCTCCATTTTCCATTACTACGTTCATATTCCCATACACATCATTGAAATATTGTCCTGCATAAGCTGTTAACGGCAAATCAGTTTGCAGATGAAGGGTGGCAGAATCCTTAAGCGTCTTATCTTTTTTTTGCTCCGCCAGGAATTGGAAGCGGTAAGAACCAAGATAAAACTTATTGTAGTTGCGGTAGGGATTGCCGAGATAAGCATCCATGATCTCCCATTTCAGCGCTTCATAAAAAGCATTCTGATCGGTGTTGGTGAAAACAATGATGCCCAGTTTTTCTTCAGGTATCAGCGTAACACTGGTAACAAAACCATTGACACCGCCGGTATGTGAAACAATTTTTCGTCCGCAATATTCTTCTAAGAACCAACCGAGACCATATAAAGCAAAATGACCCTTATTAAAAACAGGGCCGCCATTGCCCAAAATGGAAGCCGGTGTTCTTGTTTGTGCAATAGCGGCGGCAGGAACAATCTGCTGACCATTGTATTTTCCATTGTCCAGCTGCATCATTACCCAATGGCTCATATCGTTTACAGAAGATCCGATGCTGCCCGCCGGGGCCAGGTTATCAATGGAACAAAATGGAATTTTTACCAGCTTTCCTTCTGCCATAGTATAGGGAGAGCATTTGTTGGGGGCATTGGGGAAATCTTTGCTGAGGGCAAGGGTGTTCTTCATCTCAAGTGGCACAAATATTTTCTGAGTGATGAAGTCTTCCCACTGCATACCGGTAACTTTTGGAATGATCTCTCCTGCCGTTAAAAAAGCAGCATTGGTATAACCCCAGGTGCTGCGGAAAGGATACATGGCTTTAATATGGCCCATCTTTTCGATGACCTCACTGCGTGTCAGGTTGGACGTCCAGTAAGTAAAATCTCCCTGGAAAGTTTTGAACCCGATGCGATGACAGAGCAGGTCCTTAATGATAGCCTGTTCACCAGCTGCTTTATTTTCCAGTTTGAATTCAGGGATCCATTTAGTCACCTTATCATCCAGTGATAATTTTTTTTCTGCATCGAGCATGGCAATGGCAGTAGCTGTAAATGCTTTTGAATTACTGCCGATCATAAACAGGGTGTTCTCATCCACTTTTTCCTTGCTGTCATAATCTTTTACCCCGTAGCCTTTCATCACAACGACCTTTCCATTTTTAACTATGCAAACCGATACACCGGGAATCTGCCAGTCGGATAACGCCCGGGCTACATAATTATCAAGGCTGTCTTTTACAAATGAGGGGATAGAGTCTGTTTGTGCAAAATTTTTTTGCGATAAAACGATCAACCAAACAAGAAAAATCTTTTTCATGATTAGATATTTTAAAAAATAAAAAGGTTAGCCGGCATTTTTGTTTATCTTTTTTCCGATAAATTTAATTGCCAGCGGTATGAGCATGGGAACATATACGGCATACATGACACCGATAAAATAAGCAATGGGGAGCATCAGTAAAAAGATCAATGGTACCACCAGTGATCTTGCCTTGGCTTGCCTGGCAACTATTTCATCTATGGGAGGCTCGGCCAGTTTGTGTTTGGGATTACAGATGCGGACCCACATTAAATAGTTCATCAGCCCGACACAACAAAAATTCAGCACATAAAAAGTCATGGGGATTTTTAACTGCTTTGTGAACAATTCAGAGCCGGAGTATTCACCATAGAACCCCGTACTGAATGGCATCAGGGCGATAAAGAACAAGAAAAAAAGATTCATCCAAAGCAGCTTGCCGTCAAAACTGGTAACAAAGCCAAACATGCGGTGATGTACTGACCAGTAAAGACCGATCAGCATGAAACTGATGATAAAGCCGATAAATTTTGGAATGAGATGCGCCAATTCATCGAGCAGGATTCTGTCTGAAACATCTTTATGGATGTCGGGAATTTTTATTTCAATCACCAGTAAGGTGATGGCAATGGCAAATACGGCATCGCTGAAAAGAATTAATCTTTCCAGTTGAAACTCTTTCCGGAGTTCATTGTGCAATTGATTACTCATAAGCAGGAATAATAGGACAGTAATTTACCGTTCTTTTTTTATTTACCGGGCAGTAATAAACAAAGGTTGTTATTCCGGTTCTTCTTCCTTCAGCATTGCTTCCGGGGGCAATCCTCTTTTGAAACGGTAAAGCGAAGTTTTGATGTATTGCTGAAACTCGTAATCACCGGAAAGTTTGGTAAACATAAAGGAAGGGCGGAAAACCCGCATGAAACTGTCCAGTTCAATACCCTCAAGAAGGGTGAGACGGCGAACCAGTGCTTTGTTGAAACGATGATCAACGAATTTATCCTGTTCTTCCAGCAATAGCCGTTGTTGAAATGCAGCCATGCTCCTGTTTCGGCGGAAGCGGAACATATTGATGATCTCATCCAGGTCGAACCCGGCGCCCACGCCGAACTGCGGCGTTACCACTTTTAATTTGGGTTTCTGGTAATTAAAAATTTTGGAGTAATCCATCCGGTTTTGCAGGGAATCCAATTTATAATTCTTCGGTCTTATTTTCACCTCCTTTAGCAAAGGAACATTTACCTGCAGCGAAATATCAAACTCAAACGGATTGGCGATTTTCAACACCGGGAATTTTTTCGTCGGCTTATTCAGGTAGCTGAACCAGATGGAATCTTTTTCTTCCACTTCAATTTCATAATGTCCTTCAGAATTGGTCATGGTCCCTTTTCCTGATGTACTCAGCACACTGACGGCTTCCATCGGGTAATTACGGCTGCTGTCATATACCGTTCCCATTATTTTATATTGCTGGGCCATGCCGGAAGTGACAGACAATACCAGCATGCTTGCAATAATGGATATTATGTAGAGAAGGTGCCGCCGCAAAATGATTTAATTGGCAGCAAGTAACAAAAGAAAATGCAAAAGGGATGATAAAGTCATAATGGTCAAATAGGTCATATCAGTCAAAAGAGTCAAATTCCTAATGTTGAAGTGTCATGCCTTTATAGGAATGCAGGATTTGACCAATATGACCTGTATAACTTTAAAAGGAGTTAAATCCCTGATGCGGAAGAGTCATTTCCCTATTGGACTGCAGGATATGACCCATATGACCTATTTGACTTTTATGACATTGCTCTTTAGTAAATTCTCAATTACCAATGGGTAATGCTCATGTTCCAGTGCATGGATCCGTTGAGCCAATGAATCGGCATCGTCAGTTGAAAGAACAGGACATTTGGCCTGGAAAATTATTTTTCCATGATCATATAATTCATCCACATAATGAATGGTTATTCCGCTTTCTTTTTCTTTTGCCGCAATTACTGCTTCATGCACAACCTGCCCATACATTCCTTTGCCGCCATATTTGGGCAACAGGGCCGGGTGAATATTGATGATTTTGTCCCGGAAGGCTTTTATGAATGAGCCAGGGATTTTCCAGAGAAAACCAGCCAGCACAATCCAATCAATTTTCTTTTCCGCTAACTCCTTTATATATGCATCATCGTGTATGAATCTTTCTTTTTTAATAATAAGCGTCGGAATATTTTCTTTTGCTGCAATTTTCAAAACACCAGCTTCGGGATTATTGCAGACTATCAATGCTACTTTAACAGACTGGTAATTCCGAAAATGATCAACGATTTTTTGTGCGTTGGAACCTGTGCCGGAGGCGAAAATGGCAATTTTAGTCGTTAGTCGGGAGTCGTTAGTCGGGAGTCCGGAACCTGGTAACATATTCTTCACTCCTGTCTCCCGACTCCCGGCTCTGAACTCTGAACTCTGAACTCTGGACTCCGGACTCCGGACTACTCCTATTCTTCTGCCGATCTTTCGGATATACTTAATAAAAAATGATAATTGCCCCAAAGGAATACTGATAATTATCACCGCCAGCGGCCAGATAAGGGTAATGAGCAAAATGTAAATCACTGTCCATAACCAATCCTGTTGCACGGCCAGGATGTTCATTATTTTTTTTGCAGCATAACCGGTAACACTGCCGCCAATCGCAAACGTGGCAATGATTAATGCCAGTTGCAGACCGCCAACCTTCCATTTTTTTTGTAATCGTTCAAACATTAATGTGATCCGTAACAGGGTTTAAAAACAGTATCACGGATAAAGAGCAGCAAAAGTCAGGAAAAAACATTCACCCGCACTACCCATTTCAGTATAATGTCATATTATTCGGCTTGTTGACCAATTTATGACAAACAAAATTGTATCGTTTCACAAAACCCTGTTGAATCCTCTGAAATGCAGGCTGGTAGCGGCTTAAAAAATTTTTAGACCGGTTGGGGTTTTGTTAACTTCCTGACTTATTTTTGCGCCTGATTATCTGATTTTATCCACATTTTTCAGTATCAATTGCGTCTATGATTCCTTGTAAACTAACCGGCCAAAGACTGTCAATTTTATTTTTCTTTCTCTTCATTTTTTCTATAATTAACGTATCGGCACAGGATGGGAAAACTCTGTTTATGAGCAAATGTGCCGCTTGTCACATATTAGGGAAAGATGCGACCGGTCCCAATCTCATAGGCGTGGAAGAAAGGTGGGGTGGAAATCTTGATCAGATTCATGCATGGATCAAAAACTGGTCAAAAGCAGTAGCCGCAGGCTATCCCCGCGCAATGGAAGTGTCAAAATTAAGCGGTGAAATGCTAATCTTCGAAGGCTCAATAACTGATGCAGAAATTGATGCTATACTAAAATATATAAGGGAGTGGAAACCGGTTGTTGTGGATTCAAAAGAACCTAATGCTTCGAAAAGCAGTAATCAAAACGGTGTCATCTTCGGTGTGATCTCTCTTATTCTTGCCATCATTGCTTTGATATTAATGCAGGTGAACAGCAACCTGAAAAAAATGAGTGATGATGCAGAAGGTATTGTGCGCCCCGACAATGTTCCTTTTTATAAGAATAAAGTGTACATCGCAATGATCACGATCCTCCTTTTTGTTGTGGGAGGATATTATGTAACTAAAGGAGCCATTGGATTGGGCCGCCAGAAAGGCTACGAACCTGTTCAGCCCATTTATTATTCTCATAAGGTACATGCCGGTATCAACCAGATCAACTGTTTATACTGCCACGGCTCAGCCTGGGAAAGTAAAACGGCCGGTATTCCCGCAGTGAATATTTGCATGAATTGTCATAAGGCGATCAATGAATATGTCAAGGGTCCGAAGTTGTATAATGTAAATGGGGATGAAATAAACGGAACAGCAGAGATCGCTAAATTATACAAAGCTTCAGGGTTTGATCCAAAGAACCCGTCGAAATGGGATCCCTCAAAATCGAAACCGGTTGAGTGGATTAAAATTCATAACCTGCCCGACCATGTTTATTTCAACCACTCACAGCATATAAGGGCCGGTAAAGTGCAGTGCCAGACCTGTCATGGTGAAATAACAGCAATGGATGAAGTCAGGCAGTTTGCAGAACTGAGCATGGGTTGGTGTATCAACTGTCACCGCCAGACAAAGGTTGACTTTGATTACAGTGAAGGCAAGGGCAACAAATTTTACAGCATTTATGAAAAGTTACATAATGATATTAAGTCAGGCAAAATGGATAGCGTGACCGTAAAGGATATTGGCGGACTGGAATGTCAAAAATGTCATTATTAAAGCAAATATGAAAATTAGAAAGTGTGAAAATGTGAAAATGTATTGCTGCTAATCAAGGGTTTAAATTTCCACATTTCCACATTTTCACATTTCCACATCTTCACATTATAAAAATTATGAGTAATAAGTACTGGCAAAGTTTCGGCGAAGTGAACGACCCGGAGAATTTTAAAAGCAGGTCGCTGGATGAGTTTCAGGAGGAATTACCTTTTGAAGGCTTTGATGATAAAGGACTGATTGATGCCAAAGCTCCCCGCCGGGATTTTTTAAAATATCTTGGTTTCAGCACTGCCGCAGCAACGTTGGCTGCCAGTTGCAAGATCCCGGTTAGAAATGTTATTCCTTATGCCAACAAACCGGAGAATCTTATCCCGGGAGTTGCTAAATATTATGCTACTACTTATGTGCAGGATGGGGATGTTACACCGGTGGTTGCTAAAGTAAGAGATGGCCGTCCTATTAAAATTGATGAAAATAAATTAGAAGGCAGTTTGTACGCTGCCGGTGGTACATCAGCCAGGGCGCAGGCCTCGGTCCTTGACCTGTATGATATGTACAGGTTGAAATTTCCCCAACATCGTGTTGTAAAATTAAATGCAGATAAAAAAGAAGAGATCAAATTTGAAGAAGTGCCCGCTTTTGAACAGTTTGATAGAATGATAGGCGATGCCATGAAAGCTGCTGCTGGTTCTGTTGTCTTATTGACATCAACTGTTGTTTCTCCTTCAACCAAAGAAATCATTTCAAAGTTCCCCGGCTTAAAGCATGTTCAATACGATGCTGTTTCTTACAGCGGCATGTTATTGGCCAATGAAGCAAGCGGGTTTGGAAGAAAACTTCCTTCTTACAGGTTTGATGCAGCTAAAGTGATCGTAAGTCTCGGCGCAGATTTCCTGGGCACCTGGCTCAGCCCGGTTGAATTTGCAAAAGGATATTCAAAAGGAAGAAAGATCGATGAGAAGAATCCTTCCATGAGCAAGCATTACCAGTTTGAAAGTCACCTGAGCATGACCGGGAGCAATGCCGATGAAAGATTTACGCATCGTCCCTCAGAGACCGGCATTGTTGCACTTGACCTGTTAAATGCAATAAATGGTACAGAAATAACAGCAATTATCAGCGATGCAAAACTGGAAGCGGCCATAAAAAAAGCAGCAGCTGATTTAAAAGCCCACAATGGAGAAGCGCTGGTGGTTTGCGGAAGCAATGATAAGAATATCCAGGTCATTGTAAATGCTATCAACAATGCGATCGGCGCTTATGGCAAAACCATTGACTGGGGGACTACGGTCAATTACCGCCAGGGAGTTGATAGCGGCCCCAACAGTATTGAAGAGTTGCTGGCCGATATGGAAGCCGGAAATGTTGGTACGCTGATGATCTGCGGCGCCAACCCGGTTTACACATATTATAATCCTGATAAATTCAAAGCCGCATTGAAGAAAGTGAAAGTGACAGTTTCCTTCAATGAGAAAATGGATGAAACAACAGAATTATGTGAATACCTTATTCCCACACATCATTACCTCGAAAGCTGGGGTGATGCGGAACCAAAAACAGGGGTAACGGGTTTCATGCAGCCCACTATTTATCCTTTATTCAAAACCCGCCCTTACCAGACTTCTTTATTAAGATGGGCTGGCGTTAATACAGACTATGAAGAATATTTTAAAACATACTGGTCTGACAAACTCGGCGCTGAATATAACAGAGCTTTACGGGATGGAGTAAAAGAAGATGCTCCCGCTGCCTCTTCAGCCGGTTCATACAATAGTGCCGCACTTACGGCTGCATTAGAAGCCATTGCTTCTAATAAAAAGGGAAATGGAACTGAGTTAGTGCTTTATCAAAAAGTTTCTATCGGTACCGGTTCACAGGCAGGCAATCCCTGGTTGCAGGAATTACCCGACCCGGTTTCAAAAGCCACCTGGGACAACTATGCCATGATAAGCACAAAGATGGCCAAAGATTTGTTGGGCTTAGATATAGTGCATGGAAGTGAAAAAGAAATTAACGATTACGAATACTATCCCGAAAAACCGGTGATCGAACTGACTATCGGGAAAAACAAAGTTGAATTGCCTGTTCTTGTTATTCCGGGCATGAATGCTGATACAATTGCTGTTGCTGTGGGTTATGGAAGAAATGAAGGGATGGGAGTAACAGCGGCAGGAGTTGGTAAGAACGCTTATGTCTATACTTCTTTTAATGGAACCACGGTTGATTACCATGTTACCGGTGTAACTGCAACCAACCTGCATAGGGAATACAAACTTGCGCAAACACAAAAGCATAACTCTTATGAAGGCCGGTTGGAAGTTGTAAGGGAAACAACACTGGCTACTTTTAAAAAAGAACCGGATGTTATTCCGGAATACCGCAAAGAACTGGAAGAAGACTATTTCGAGAAATCCAACGAGGATTTTCGCAAAAATGCCACCTTATATCCCGACCCGAATACCCGCAGTCATGAGATCAAGTGGGGCATGAGTATTGACATGAACAGCTGCACGGGTTGCAATGCCTGTGTAGTGGCCTGTCATGCCGAAAACAATGTTCCGGTGGTAGGTAAAAGAGAAGTGCTTCGATATCATGATATGCACTGGTTGCGTATTGACCGCTATTTTATTTCTGATGAAAATAATCCTGACACCCTGAAAGGAGTTGTTTTTCAGCCGATGCTTTGCCAGCATTGTGATAATGCGCCCTGCGAAAATGTTTGTCCTGTTGCTGCCACCAATCACAGCACGGAAGGGATCAACCAGATGGCATATAACCGTTGTATCGGTACAAGGTATTGTGCCCAAAACTGTCCATTTAAAGTTCGCCGGTTTAACTGGGCCGATTATACCGGGGCAGACAGCTTCCCCAATAACCGGGATCAGAAACTGATCGGAAGATTGGATACTGTAGTTGAACAGATGAATGATGATCTTACGAGGATGGTGTTGAATCCGGATGTTACTGTTCGCAGCAGGGGGGTTATGGAGAAGTGTACATTCTGTGTTCAAAGACTCCAGGCTGCCAAACTGGACGCTAAAAAAGAGAACCGCATGCTGAAGGGTGATGATGCAAAAACAGCCTGCCAGACAGCCTGCCCTACCAATGCAATAGTATTCGGCAATGCCCATGATAAAAAAAGCGCAGTGAATAAAGTTCGTGAAGACAATAAGCAGCGCAGTTTTTATGTGCTTGAACAATTGCATGTGCTTCCCAATGTTACCTACCTGGCCAAAGTGAGAAATACAGATGAAGTAATAGAAAGCAAGCGTAATGAAGCAAAGGAGACAGGGGAATCAATGCCGGCAGCAACAAAACCGGAAGAGACGCATTAATAACAATAGTTGAAGTGGAAGTTTTGAGATTTGGAATTTATTATTTGGAATTTTTATAATCGTTTATGGCATTACTCAGATACGAATCACAGGTAAGACCGCCGCTGGTTGAAGGCGATAAGGATTATCACCAGATAACCGTAGATATATGCCGCCCTGTCGAAGCAAGGCCAACCCGTGCCTGGTGGATTGGTTTTTTATTTTCTGTTGCTTTCCTGGTTTTCGGTATTATTTCCGTAACCATGGAGGTTATTTATGGTACGGGCCAGTGGAACCTGAACAGGACGGTGGGTTGGGGATGGGACATTACCAACTTTGTTTGGTGGATCGGTATTGGTCATGCCGGTACGCTGATATCTGCTATCTTATTATTATTCCGCCAGGGCTGGAGAACAGGTGTGAACCGGGCAGCCGAAGCCATGACCATTTTTGCCGTAATGTGTGCCGGCCAGTTTCCTATCTGGCACATGGGTCGTGTATGGGTTGCATTTTTTACACTTCCATATCCCAATACAAGAGGTCCGTTGTGGGTAAACTTTAACTCACCATTGCTTTGGGACGTATTTGCGATATCAACTTATTTCACTGTATCCTTATTATTCTGGTATAGCGGATTGATACCTGACCTTGCCACACTCCGTGACCGGGCCAAAAAGAAATGGAGAAAAATGTTTTATGGTATTGCGGCTTTCGGCTGGACAGGAAGCACCAAACACTGGCAAAGACATGAGGCACTTGCATTGGTTTTGGCAGGGTTGGCCACACCATTGGTATTATCTGTACATACTATCGTATCCTTCGACTTCGCTACATCCGTTGTGCCGGGCTGGCATACAACAATCTTTCCCCCCTACTTCGTTGCCGGAGCCATCTTTTCTGGTTTCGCCATGGTGCAAACGCTGCTGGTAGTTACGAGGAAGGTGCTGGCCCTGGAAGAATATATTACGATCGAACATATAGAGGCGATGAATAAAATAATTGTGCTGACGGGTTCCATCGTCGGCATTGCCTATTTAACAGAATTGTTCATGGCCTGGTATTCACACTCGTCGTATGAATGGTATGCATTTAAAGAAAACCGGTTAAACCTCTTCAGTCCTTATGGATGGAGTTATTGGATCATGATGGGCTGCAACGTATTGTCGCCGCAGATATTCTGGTTCAAAAAGATGAGAAGAAATCTTATGCTTACTTTCTTCATGTCAATACTGATAAATATTGGTATGTGGTTCGAAAGGTTTGTGATTATCGTGACTTCTGTTTACAGGGATTATTTACCAAGCGCCTGGAGTACTTATTACAGACCGACTGTCTGGGAAGTTGGATTTTACATGGGAACTTTCGGGTTATTCTTTACCTGTTATTTCCTGTTCTCTAAATTCTTCCCGGTCATTGCATTGGCTGAGATCAAACACATATTAAAACGAAGCGGAGGAAATTATAAAGGAAAGATGGATGAATTGGAACATGAGAGTATTAATGAATTTGAGGAGAAGCATGGACATGATCATGGAGCATAAAAAATAGTCGGTAGTCGTGAGTTCGGAGTCAGGAGTAATTTCTGCACTGCGGACGCCGACTCCAGACTCGGAACTAATAACTCAGAACTGAAATAAAATGGCTGTAAAAAAATTTGTAACAGGAAATTTTTATGATGAGGCGGTGTTGTTTCCTGCCGTAAAGAAGACACGCCGTGCCGGGTACAAGATCCATGATATCTTTACGCCATTCCCTATTCATGGATTGGACAAGGCCATGGGTCTTCGTGATACCAGCCTGCATACGGCCGGATTTATTTATGCCATCACCGGTACAGCTACTGCGGTTGGTTTCATCACCTGGGCATTGACAGTGGACTGGCAATTGAATTTTGGCGGCAAACCTTTCTTTTCATTGCCGGCGTGGATCCCTATTACATTTGAGCTGACCGTGCTGTTTGCTTCTGTGGGTATGGTACTGACGTTTTGCTACCTGTGTCAACTGGCCCCCTTCGTAAAAAAAGATCATTTTAACCTTCGGTCTACGGATGACACATTTGTCATGGCGCTGGAGTGTACGGAGAAAACAAATGATGCTGAAGCAATAAGTTTTTTACAAAGCCTGGGAGCTTCCGAGGTGCAGGTGCAGTATAAAGAAACAGAATGGTGGTTGGGCCGTTATGACAAAAACATCAAACGATTCGAGAAGAAACCGGATGCAGTTCATTCGTAATTATATATAATAAACAGACGATGAAAAAATTTTGGGTAATAACAGGATGTTTGATTGCAGGGGCTGTACTGGTAAGTTGCAGCAAGGTTCGTCGCAACACGGGCCGGGTTTATATGCCCGATATGGCGTACAGCCGGGCTTATGAAACCTATGCATCCACTGAGGCATTGCAAAAAAAAGGAGTGCATTACAATGCCATGCCGGTGGAAGGAACCATTGCCCGTGGAGACACCCTTTCAGTTTATCCTTACAAAAATGACTCGGCTGGTTATGCTAATTCAAAAAATTTTACCAATCCACTGCCGGCATTAAGCGCTGTACAATTTAAAGAAGCAACAAGGTTATATTTAATTTATTGCGGCATTTGTCATGGAGAAAAACTGGATGGCAACGGGCCTTTGTGGAAAGGCGGTGATGGTCCTTTTCCGGCTGCGCCCAGGAATTTTTTAACTGATCCGGTAGTTACAAAAATGGCGGAGGGAACCATGTTCCATTCTGTTACATATGGAAAAAACCTGATGGGAAGCTATGCTTCTCAATTAAGTACAGAACAGCGGTGGATGATTATTCATTATATCAAAGAAAAACAGGCAGCAAGTCCCGGCACAACAACGGCACCTGTGAAAGACAGTACTAAAACAATAAAATAATTTTTTTGAAGAAATAATAAACGAACACTGATGTCAATACGGGAACGATTCATAATACCAAAGCGATATAATACCATAGCAGTGGCCCTGATGGTAGTTGGATTGCTGGCTATCATTGGTCTGTATGTTACACATGGCTCCAAAGCTGATGTACACAAGCAGGCCCGGTTCTGGGCTGCATTGTTGCACAACAGTGTTTATTTCCTGCTGGTGGTCAATGCGGCCATGTTTTTTATTTGTGCCACAACATTGGCATGGAGCGGCTGGCAGGTAGCATTCAGCCGGGTGTCCGAAGCTATCTCTGCCGTGGTGCCAGTGATCGGAATTATTTGTGGCATTATTCTTTTATTGATATGTTTCAGCGACAACCATGTACTTTATCACTGGGCGGATTCAAAAGTGGTTGCAGGAGATGTAGGTTTACAATGGAAGTCAGGATTTCTGAATAAGAACTTTTTTGCAGGCTGGACCATTTTCACCATTGCAGCCTGGTCATTGCTGGGCTGGAAGATGAGAAAGCTTTCCCGCAGCCTGGATGAAAAGCCACTGGCTTCAAGAGAAGCAGGGAAAAAATATATGTGGAACAGCACCGTGTGGGCGGCATTATTCATAGTTGTATTTGCACTCACCGTGATGTCATCAATTCCATGGCTGTGGTTAATGAGTATTGATGCACACTGGTATAGCACCATGTACAGCTGGTACACATTTGCCAGTTCATTTGTAGCCGGGTTGTCGCTGATATGTTTATTTGTAGTGTATCTTAAAAATACCGGTTACCTTGAACTCACGAATGAAGAGCATCTGCATGATATCGGCAAATTCATGTTTGCATTTTCCATCTTTTGGACGTACTTATGGTTCTCCCAGTTTATGCTGATATGGTATAGCAACCAGCCGGAAGAAACAACCTATTTCAAGCCAAGGTCAGAAGGAATATACAGCGGAATTTTCTGGCTGATGTTCATCATTAATTTCCTGGCGCCGTTATTAATATTGATGAAGAGAGGATCGAAGAGAAATTATACAACCATAAGCTTTATGGCACTGTTGATCATTTTCGGTCACTGGCTGGATTTTTTCCAAATGGTTTTCCCGGGTTCTTTGATGGATCAAAAAACCAACCGGACGGAAGTGCCTATGTTATTATGGGATTTTGGCGTAGCGTTGGGTTTTGTCGGGCTGATTCTGTTTGTAACCGGCAGGGCATTAAGCAAGGCGCCATTGCTGGCAAAGAACCATCCGTTTATAAAAGAAAGCGTGATTCATCATACGTAAACCGGGTAAGATTTGATTATTTGAAGTTGTTGGATTTTATTATTGGAATTAAGATTAAATAATTATGCAAGCATTTTTCATTGTAGCGATTTTAGGGCTGGGCTTCCTGATTACTTTTCAGATAGCCAAAGCCAGCGAATATGTGGCCGTATTGCGTGGTGAAGAAAAGGCAAAGAAACAAACCAACCGGATCAACGCCTTTATGCTGCTGGCTTTTCTTATTATTGGTCTTATCGGGGTTTATTATTGCAATGAAAGGCTAAAGGGAAAAATTCTTGGCGAATCAGCCTCCGTACAGGGTGTGGACATTGACAGGATGATGTGGATCACCTTTGCGCTTACCGGAATTGTTTTTTTAATTACACAGGTTGCCTTGTTCTGGTTTGCTTATAAATACCAGGCTTCTGACAAACGTAAAGCTTACTACTATCCTCATAATAATAAATTAGAATTGATCTGGACAGTTATCCCGGCAATTGCCTTAACAGTACTGGTGGGTTTTGGCTTGTTTTACTGGTACAAGATTACAGGCAGCGCTCCAAAAGATGCAAGGATAGTGGAAATAACGGGCAGCCAGTTCAAATGGGAATTCCGTTATCCCGGCAGCGACGGCATTTTAGGAAAAAAATATTATAAAAATATTGACCCGGCAAAAAACAATCCCATGGGTCAGCTTTGGGATGATCCTGCCAACCATGATGACATATATTCAAGCGGAGAACCCATGCACCTGGTAGTGAACAAACCGGTAAAACTGGTGATCGGCTCCAAAGATGTGATACATGATGTGGGTCTTGCTCATTTCAGGATGAAGATGGACGCTGTTCCGGGCACACCGACCACGATGTGGTTCACACCAAGGTTTACCAGTAAACAAATGAAAGAAAAGACGGGTAAGCCGAATTTTGTATATGAAATATCATGCGACCAGATGTGCGGGAAAGGGCATACCGGTATGAGAGGGGAAATAATAGTGGAATCCCAGGAAGAATTTGATGCCTGGATGGCGGGAAAGAAACCGCAATATTATACAGCTAATCCTGATAAAGACCCGGCAACGCCAAAAACAACAGATTCAATAAAAGTGGTAGCAGCAATACAACAGAAGTAAATGATTTATTAATGAAAGGGTTGGACCCTGGTGAGAATAAAATTATTTCGAATCCCCATCAGGAAATGGGGGCAAAATAAAAGTTTATGAGTGAAGCAATGAATGTACATCCCGAAGAGATAACCACACATGATGTTCACCATGATGAGCACCATGTGCATCATCACAAAGAAACCTTTATTACAAAGTACATCTTTAGCCAGGATCATAAAACTATTGGTAAGCAATTCCTGGTCACGGGTATTATCTGGGCTATTGTCGGGGGTTTATTTTCTGTATTGTTTCGCCTGCAGTTGGGTTATCCCGATCAGTCATTCCCCATTCTTGAAACCGTATTCGGTAAATGGGCAGAAGGCGGACAAATAAAACCGGAGTTTTATTATGCTTTAATTACCATGCACGGTACGGTGCTGGTGTTTTTTGTATTAACGGCAGGATTAAGCGGAACATTTGCCAATATTCTTATCCCGTTACAGTTGGGAGCAAGAGATATGGCTTCGCCCTTCCTGAATATGCTTTCGTACTGGTTTTTCTTTATGGCCAGTGTCGTCATGGCTGCTTCCTTATTTATTTCTACAGGTCCCGCTGCCGGCGGATGGACAGTTTACCCGCCGCTTAGTGCATTGGGGCAGGCGTCGGAAGGCTCCAAGCTTGGAATGGATCTGTGGATTGTGAGTATGGCCTTATTTGTAATATCAGCATTGCTTGGTGGTCTGAATTATATTTCAACTATTCTCAATCTTCGTACAAAAGGGATGAGCATGACAAGAATGCCACTGACCATCTGGGCCATGTTCTTTACTGCTGTACTCGGGGTTTTGTCATTCCCGGTATTGCTGTCTGGGTTAATCCTGTTATTATTTGATCGCAACCTGGGTACCAGTTTTTACCTGAGCGATATCGTTGTGAATGGGCAAATACTACCCAATGAAGGTGGAAGCGCCATTTTATTCCAGCACCTGTTCTGGTTCCTGGGTCATCCGGAAGTTTATATCATTATTTTACCGGCGATGGGAATTGTGTCTGAAGTCCTTTCCGTTAATTCCCGGAAACCCATTTTCGGGTATATGGCCATGCTGGGATCATTATTTGCCATCACCATTCTTGCTTTTCTTGTATGGGCGCACCATATGTTCGTAACCGGGTTAAATCCTTTCCTCGGGTCCATATTTGTATTGCTAACGCTACTGATTGCCGTGCCATCCGCTATCAAAGTATTTAACTGGCTGACGACACTGTGGAGAGGTAATATACGATTTACACCCGCTACTTTATTTGCTATTGGTTTCGTCAGTTTATTTATTTCGGGCGGATTAACCGGTATCTTTCTCGGTAACTCAACCATTGATATTCACCTGCATGATACAATGTTTGTTGTGGCGCACTTCCATATTGTGATGGGCGTAGCCGGGATGTTCGGAATGTTTGCTGGAATTTATCACTGGTTCCCCAAAATGTTTGGCCGTTACCTGAATAGCACCCTGGGTTATATCCATTTTTGGGTAACTATGATAGGCTCCTACCTGATCTTCTGGCCGATGCACTATGAAGGACTGGCCGGTATGCCACGCCGTTACCTGGATAAAAGCAGTTGGGTTTCCTTCACCCAGTTTGCCGACCTGGACAGAATGATCACTATCGTTTCCATTATCGTATTTGCCGTGCAGCTGATGTTTGTGTTTAATTTCTTTTATTCCATTTTCAAAGGAAGAAAAGTAACATCGAAAAATCCATGGGGTGCTAATACCCTGGAATGGACAACGCCAATACGTCCCGGCCATGGAAACTGGGAAGGAGAAATTCCTGAGGTTCATCGCTGGCCATATGATTATAGTAAAGACGGAAGAGAGTTTATTCCGCAGACAGAGCCGATAGGGGCGAATGAGAGTAAGCATTAGTGAATGGTGAATGGAACTTGATTGCTGATAGTTTTCTGAAAACCCCGTAGGGGCCGCATGTTGGTAGAAATTAAAATGAAAATGTATTCAGAGCTCCGTAGGAGCGAAATATTTTGATGAGTAGAATTACAGAACGATGAATGGAGCGTCGCAACAGACGATGCTGGTAGCACAGGCGTTGGGAAAATAAATATTATGTTCTTTTTATAACAAGCGGAAGCGAAGATGAAGAAGATTAAAGATTATTTGCTGTTGATCAAGCCTTCGCTGAGTATCATGGTGGTGTTCAGCAGCATTATCAGTTTTTTGCTGACACAGGGATCCGAGAGTTATGTGAATATCTGGAGGATGATAGGATTGCTCTTTGCAGGTGGGATGCTGGTAACAGGCAGCGCCAATGCCATTAACCAGGTAGTTGAAAAAGATACAGATGCCAGGATGAAACGTACATCCAAACGCCCGGTAGCTGCAGGTCGCATGAGTGTACAGGAAGGATGGGTTTTTGCGATCATTACCGGGGTGGCTGGTGTTTTTATCCTGGGTTATTTTTTTAACTGGCTGACAGCCGGGTTAGCGGTGTTCAGTTTGTTCCTGTACGCATTCATTTATACGCCGTTGAAAAAAATAAATTCAATTGCTGTGTTGATGGGCGCCGTGCCGGGAGCATTACCTTGTTTGATTGGCTGGACAGCGGGAGACAACAATTTATCAACCGGCGGATGGATCCTGTTTGCGTTTCAGTTCTTTTGGCAGTTCCCCCATTTTTGGGCAATTGCCTGGGTGGCACACAGGGATTATTCGTCAGTTGGGTTTAAGCTCTTGCCGGCGGATGAAGGACCAACAAAATTTACAGCGTTGCAGACGATCATGTATTCGTTGTTGATGATACCGGTTACATTGGCGCCTTATTTTACCGGGATGTGCAGCTACGATGACGTGCAGGGGAAAATAAGTTTGGGATTAATAGCGTTGGCAAATTTATTTATGATAGGAAGGTGTGTGACACTTTACAGGAAGATGGATATAAGCTCGGCAAGAAAAGTGATGTTTGGAAGTTATATGTATCTGCCGGTGGTGATGTTAGCTCTTTTATTAAGTAAAACTTGAACAAATCCCAAAAAGCAAATTCCAAATCCCAATGTTCGAGCATCCATTAGAAGAACGGTGTTATCAATTTGCGAAGAGAATGAGGGCTTTTACAAGAAGACTGAAAAGGGATATAGAAAATTTTGAAGATATCAAACAACTGGTAAAAGCAAGTGGATCTGTGGGGGCGAATTATATTGAAGCGAATGAAAATGTGGGGCCGGGGGATTTAAGATATAGGATCAAAGTAAGCAGGAAAGAATCAAAGGAGGCTATGCATTTTTTAGGATTGGTTGAGGTTTTTGGCGATAAGAATTGGAAGCAGAAAGGATTTTACTTGTTGATGAGGCCGGACAGCTGAGAAAGATTTTCTCAGCAATGCTGAAAAAGCTGGGTGACAAGGACGAGTGAAAATGTTGCGAATTGGAATTTGGAATTTATTATTTGGAATTTTATGAGTATCAGTATTGTGAGCGATCAACAGAATAAGAAAATGCACCCCTTCAAGTTTACCCTGTGGGTGGCCATTGGCAGTATTGTGATGATGTTTGCCGGTTTGACCAGTGCTTTTATTGTTAAGAGCAACCAGACAAACTTTACGCAGGTAACCATGCCGAAAGTATTCTGGGTTTCGACCGCTGTTATCATCATCAGCAGTATAACACTGCAGATGGCATTAAGATCTTTTAAGCAAAGAGAGATGAGCCGGTACAGGTCGTTGATTGGTTTGACCTTGCTGCTGGGAGTCGCTTTTTTGATATTGCAATGGCTGGGATTTCAGCAACTGTGGACACAAAAAATAACTTTCAAAGGCTCAGGAGCCGGTCAGTTCCTGTATGTGATCTTTGGTTTGCATGCCCTGCATGTAATCGGCGGAGTGATGGCATTACTTGTAATGTATATTAAAGCATTTGTTGGGAGAACAAAACTGTATAGCTCAGTTCCGGTGGAAGTAATGGCGACATACTGGCATTTTGTGGACTTGCTTTGGTTGTATTTATTAATATTCTTTTTAGTGATAGGATAGTGCATGTTGGCGGTAGTTGTTTAAATATTGGAATTTGTTATTTGTTTTTTGGAATTTTAAAAAAGTTTATGGCTACACAAGCAACAGTACATCAGACCAAATGGTGGAGCGGTGGGAAGAGCCCCTTTAACCTGGAGTATGGCAAACTGATGATGTGGTATTTTTTGATGAGTGACGCTTTTACCTTCGGCGCATTCCTGATCTCGTATGGCTCCATCCGGTTCAGTCAGAATTTCTGGCCCGATCCGAATGCGGTGTTTAATGCGTTTCCCGGCGCAGGACATCAGAACCTGCCGCTGGCATTTGTGAGCATCATGACATTTATCCTTATCATCAGTTCGGTTACCATGGTACTGGCTGTGCATGCCGGGCATAAACAGGATAAGCGGGGCGTAATGAAATGGATTGCCTGGACGATTGTCGGTGGGCTTGCTTTCTTAAGCTGCCAGGCATGGGAGTGGCATCACCTGATTACCGGTGAGCATATAGTGCTGGCAGATGGTAAGCTGGATTTTATTGGACAGAACATGAGAGGTAATCCGTGGGGTAAACTGGTTGAAAACAGTACAGCCATTACGGCCGCATTAAATAATACGCCGCATGATGCACTCGTAAGTATTGCACATAGCCAGCATCATGCTAATTCAATGGCAGAATTTTCAACTTTGTCTGACGAACAATTAAGGCGATTGATTGATTTAACAGGAGTGCATATCCGGGAAAAAGGACCAGTTGCATTTGGTGGTTATTTTTTTGGTATTACCGGCTTCCATGGCTTCCATGTATTCTCCGGAGTTATTATCAACAGCATTATGCTCATCCTGACACAGAAAGGGGTTTTTGAAAGAAAAGGACATTACCTGATGATTGAAAAGGCAGGACTGTACTGGCACTTTGTGGACCTGGTATGGGTATTTGTATTCCTTTGTTTCTACCTGATATAAAATTATTTTGAAAATTAAAAATATGGATCATCAACAGAATTTGGCATCACCGGAAATGACATTTCAGCATCATCACTCTGATGCTGAATTCAGAAAAAGGGTACGGAAAACGACCATTCTTTTATCCATCATCACCATGATTGAGCTGGGCATTGGATTAACCATTTACACGATTCACAAGGGAGCCAACCCCAATGCTTCGCTGGTGCTGGCTTTTAAAGGAATGGTTTGCATACTGACGCTGGCCAAGGCCTATTACATTGTTTCGGTCTTTATGCACCTCGGTGATGAGATAAGGAATATGATCATGACGATTGTAGTACCGCTGATGCTCTTCATCTGGTTTATCATTGCATTTATTTCTGATGGAAATTCCTATAAAAATCTCCGTAATAAGTACGATCAGCATTTTAAGGAAACCACCATGCCGAACAAACACCATAAGGCAGAAGCTCCTGTGGAAAAACCCGGTGGAAAAGAATAAGCTCTTTTACTAACTGTAATAATATCACAAAACCATCCCGATGCATAGGGGTGGTTTTTAATTACCAATAATTGTGAACAAGAAAGCTCTCTATGCGGTAATGCTGGCCATATTGCTGCCACTCGTTTCTTATTTTATTGTAAAAAATAAAAGTGAGCATGCTATTATCATGCCTCCGCATTATCTGCCCGACACAGTGGTTACGATAACAAAAAAGGGCAAACATATAACGGATACTGTCTGGCACCAGGTAGCGGACTTTGCACTAACCAACCAGGAAAACAAGCCTGTTTCT
This sequence comes from Chitinophagaceae bacterium, assembly GCA_041486045.1. Lineage (GTDB taxonomy): Bacteria > Bacteroidota > Bacteroidia > Chitinophagales > Chitinophagaceae > JJ008. Next base: position 38,458 of record JBGPKR010000011.1, read on the forward strand.
TGGGATAGCTTGAAAGGAAAAATTGTGATCGCTGATTTCTTTTTTACCCGTTGCCCCACTATCTGCCCCGCCCTTACAAAGAATATGAAACGGATGGCCGAATCTATCAACAATGGCAAAAGGGTAGGTGATAAAACCAATAAGCTGGTTCACTTTCTTTCTTTCAGTATTGATCCGGAGCGGGATTCGGTGGAGCGGTTAAAAAAATGGGCCGACAGGTTTCAGATCAACCCTGAGCAATGGTGGTTGCTGACAGGCAATAAGAAAATGATCTATGATCTTATCATCAATGAACTGAAGATCCCGGTGGATGACGGGCAGGGTATTGATACCAATTTTATGCATACCGATCATTTTGTACTCATTGACAGCAGCCGGCATGTGCGGGGCTATTATCATGGGCTTGATTCTGCCTCACTGGCCAGGTTATCAGAAGACCTGGTGTTGCTGACGCTGGAAAAAGACCCGAAAGAAAAAAGTTTCTTTGCCGGTAAGCTGCAACTGATCGCAGTTGTTTTCTTGCTGACCATACTGGGAGTGGGGTTGTTCTTTTATTTCCTGAGAAAAAAAACATGAACATGCTACCGGCTGTTTGGAAAAAGAATGATAAAAAAGCAAGGATCATTATTTTTGTTTTCTCGGCGATTGTATTTGCCGCCATCATGGCGCTGAGCCGGGTAAAATGGAATATAGCGCTTGGGTTCGATGTGCATTTATTTGCAAAGGCCAATGCGATCATTAATTCCTGCGTGGCTTTATTATTGATTGTTGCGCTGATTGCTGTAAAAAGTAAAAACTACAAATTGCACCGGAACATTATGATGACGGCGATGTTCCTTTCCATTATTTTCCTGGTAAGTTATATATGTCATCATTTATTTGCAGGGGAAACAAGGTTTGGCGATGTGAACCATGATGGTATACTGACAGAAGCTGAAAAAGCAGCCGTTGGCAGCAACCGGATGATCTATTATTTTATTTTAGGCACGCATATCCCACTGGCGGGTATCATTCTTCCTTTTATTCTCTTCTCAGCATACCGGGCCCTGACCGGAGAATTTGACAAACATAAAAAACTGGTCCGCATTACCTGGCCCATCTGGTTTTATGTGGCAGTGACGGGGGTGCTGGTGTATTGGATGATCAGTCCGTATTATTATTAATACCCCATCTCTTGTACCGGGTCCCAAAATAGTTTTTTAAAATCCACCACCTGGTCGTTCTTTACTTTAATGCCTTCTTTCTTTAATAATTTTTCCATCAGGCCGGGGGGAGAAAAATGATGCTTGCCGGATAATATACCGAGACGATTCACTACACGATGGGCAGGCACTTTGGGTCTTACTCTTCCGGAATCATTCATGGCCCAGCCCACCAGGCGGGCAGATGATTTGGTACCGAGACAGGCGGCAATAGCGCCATAGGATGTTACCCTGCCTTTGGGTATCTGCCGGGCTACTTCAAATACCAGTTCAAAGAAGTTTTCATCCCTTTTACCAGAGGGTTTTATCGTGTTTAACTTTTCGGAAGATTTTTTTCGAGTGGACATACCATGAAGATAAATCTATTTCTGATTTTCCTTTTCGGATAACAGGGAAGATTTTTTTGGTTCAGGAACATTTTCATAATTATAAGGGCAATGCAGGCAACCGTTGCCACAGCAATAGCCTTTTTCGAGATGGTACTTTTCTGTCAGTACCACATAGCCATTTTTGTTGATGTAATAATCTATGTTTTCAATCAATTCCTTCATGCTCTTTAAGTAATTGCTTCAACTCATCATCTTTTTCTTTACCGGGTAAATTCCCTGGTAAAGAGAAACAGAGGTAATGTATCCTGTTGCTTCCGGCAATATCCAATGATTCATAATGCGTTTTAATTTTTAGTTCATCAGCAATTGCTTCTTCTTTATATATATTATCTGAATCTTTTTTTATCATGCAGCCATATAGCTCAATCACCATTTTAGTAAATTCATAAAGCTCAGGGCTGTCTGTTTTAAGATGAATTAAACCACCCGGAACCAGAAATTGTTTGTACAACCGCAAAAATTTTGGATGCGTGAGCCGCTTTTTGGCTTTCGATCTCCGCAGTTGCGGGTCAGGGAAGGTGATCCAGATTTCTGATACTTCGCTTCCGGCAAAATATTCCGTCAGCTGGTCTATTTCTGTTCGCAGGAAGGCAACATTGGCTAAATTATTTTGTAATGCCTTCTTTGCCCCCACCCAGATACGGTTGCCTTTCAGGTCAATGCCAATAAAATTCCTTTGTGGAAAAAGTTGCCCGAGGCCAACAGCATATTCTCCTTTGCCACAGGCCAGTTCAAGAGTGACGGGATTCTTATTTTTGAAAAAATCATTCCATTTACCCGCCACATCCTCCGGGAACTGCAGCACATTGGGAAATGTATTCAATTCGGCAAAACGCAATAGTTTTTTTTGACCCATGGGGGGCAAAGATAAGGACTGTGAAAAATTGAGTAGAGATATACCTGAACGATCATCCCTGGCCTGCTGCCTATAACCGAACAGGGAAAATGTTATATTCTTTTATTTTCAATAAAATTTTTTACAGCAGGAGATAGCCTGAGAGAGGGATTTAGTTTCAGATTAATTTTGATTAGTTTACCCAACTTTATAAAAGATTCAGGTAATGACTCAAGTTTATTTGATTCAAGGTACAATTCAGTAAGAGCAGCAAGATTACTGATGTTCTCAGGTAATGAACTGAGCTTATTCCCGTTCAGATCCAGCACCGTAAGACCAGTAAGCCCGCTAATGCAAGCTGGCAATACCGTGAGTTGGTTATAAGGCAATTCAAGATATTTAAGATTGACAAGCTGGTCCATTCTTTCAGGGAGTGAGGTCAGCAGGTTTCCTCCCAGCCCGATCTCAGTAAGCTTGCTAAGTTTGGCGATGCTTTCCGGGATCGTTCGTAGCCGGTTGCCATATAAATGCATTTCTGTAAGATCAACCAGGTTTGAAATATAGGCCGGAAGTAAAGGCAGCTTATTATTATTCAGGTAGAGCTGTTTAAGATGGATGAGTTTGGTAATTGATTCGGGAAGAAAGGTTACATGATTATTACTCAGATCAAGATTAGCTAGGTTGATAAGCCTGGTAACAGTTTCGGGGATAGTGTTGAACTTATTAAAACTGAGGTTCAGTTCTTTCAGGTTTTCCAGATGGGCAATGTTTTCGGGTACAGCGGTAAGTTTATTACCGGCCAGGTTAAGAGTTGTAAGATTGGTTAACCGGGTAATACTTTCCGGGATATCCTTCAGTTTTTGGTTATTTAACGAAAGGATAAAAACCTCTGAGGGATTCTTCAATGCTTCATCCAGTGAAGTGTATTCTTTCCCTTTTTGTGCATGCGTAAATAACCCGATTGAAAATAGGGAAATAAGCAGTGGTATTTTTTTCATAATGTAAATTTCGGGTATTTCTGTTCGGAAAGAATCGGGAATAAAAAAGCCCTCATACGAATATGAAGGCTTAATAAAATAAATAAAAAAAGCTGTAGGGGGAGGGCTCGAACCTCCACGGAGCAGTTAGCCAAAAAGCAAAGATTAGTGGTCAACCCTGGTCGGGTTTATCTGCCTTTCGGCGGATAACTCGGCTCTACTTTTCGTTTGTCCTGTGATCCCCACCCCCGA
>JBGPKR010000012.1:0-41738 GCA_041486045.1 Chitinophagaceae bacterium
TCTATTATTTCCTGACAAAAAATGCAAAAAAAGCCAGGCAACTTTTGTTGAGCGCTGTACTAATCACGATTGCTGTTATTGCCCTCATTTATATCTCCAAATAGAATGACTAGCTTGATTTAAGGTTACCTGAAATATTGCTGCTTGAAACGGGCCCTGATGATATTGATTTGGCTGCAACCGGCTATTGCCCGGACACAGATAAAAGATAGTTTGCTAAAAACATCAAATCCGATAAACCAACCAGTCAAAAACACAGACTTTCCGCAGCATAATCAAAATACAAACAACACTAATTATAAACCGGAGATTTTTACTTCAGGCTTTATAGACATTATTAACAGCGGCCAGGTTAATGCATCGGCACGGTTTATAAGGTTATTTATCGGGGAGCCGGGTAAGTTTTCTGTGCCTCTTTCTTTATACTCAGGTATTTCTTCCAATAACTTTCAAAATACACAAAGTTTCAGCCAGCGTTCCAATGATGTTCTTGTCACCAATTTTATTAATCCGTTAAGCGGCCTGGCTAATATTTCAATAGATGGCGTTATTTTTTTTAATAAAAAATCCCAAAAGGTTACCAAAGGAGGTATACTTTATCATACCGGGGTAAGAATACTTACAGGTGTAAGAACCGGCCCGGTAAATGATCCGGCAACCGGGAATCCCATCAACTTTTTAAATTCCTTTGGTTTGCTGGGTTTATATTTTCAAACCGGGGCATGGGAACGAAACAATGCAAAAAATGTGGGGCTGTTCTGGTTTGCACTGCGCTATATCGGCTGTTACACTTACCCCGGCCAGTTAAAAGAAATTTTACCCGGAATTAAAACAAATGGGTTGTATCATGGATATTCCCTTGGCTGGGGTGTGGAGATCAACAACCTGGTAAATATTAAAGTGGTTTACTATAAGTACATCAAAAAGCCGGAAATAAATTATTACCTGCCTATTTACCAGTTCTCTTTTAATTATTCAATCAAAAAATAATGCAGGCAGCTTAAATAATTATTAAAATTATTAATATCTCAGAAAAACTCATTTCGTTGTTTTTCCAATCTTTTTTATATTCGGTCATTAAAACGAGCGCTATGCTGAAAATCGGACATTTAAAAGCAGGGGATATTATTAATGTGGATGACGAAGGCATTATCCGGGAAGGGACTATTGTAAGAGTAAGTCATGAGGAAAACCAGGCACTGGTGGATAATGGTGTGCAGGAGTTCTGGTACAGACCTGAGGAGATGCATGCTGTTCCTCTTGATGAAAACCAACTGGTAAAACTGGGTTTCACCAAGGAAGAAGCAGAAGGGACTGTCAAGTATAAAAAAGACTCTTTCAGGCTGGTTACTCTAAAAAAAGGAGATTTTTCCGATATTGAAATGTGGTGGAGGGAAGACCGTCGTCATTTCGGCTTTCCGCTGGGGGTTCATGAATTCCAGAATTTATTTATGGATATGACCAAAATTCCGCTGGATAAGCCCTGAAAAGCAAAGCGATACCCTTTTTTCTGGCCACTGGCTACCTTTTTCCTCACAACCCCTAAAAATAACCGGGGTTTTTTCATTTTTAGACCTGATACACTTACCTTTGCGTTCCGAAAAAATTATGTCGAAACAACCCCTTATTAAACAGGATGGTACGATCATAGAGGCCTTATCTAATGCTATGTTCAGGGTAAAACTTGAAAACGGGCATGAAATTCTGGCCACCATCTCGGGGAAAATGAGAATGCACTATATCCGCATTCTGCCGGGTGATAAAGTGGGAGTGGAGTTGTCGCCATATGATTTAACCAGGGGAAGAATCAATTTCAGGTATAAATAATTTGATTGTCATGAAAGTAAGAGCATCTATTAAAAAGCGCAGTGTTGATTGCAAGATTGTTCGTCGCAAAGGCAAGCTGTATGTTATTAACAAAAAGAATCCCCGTTTTAAGCAACGCCAGGGATAATTAATTAAAAAACAAAAATCAAGATACAAGAACCAAATTGGGATTTGTGATTTGTTTCTTGGAATTTAAACTAAAATAATATGGCTCGTATTGCCGGTGTTGACTTACCAAAAAATAAAAGAGGCGAAATAGGTCTTACCTATATCTATGGAATAGGCCCTTCCACTGCCAAATATATTCTTGACAAGAATAATATTGACCGCAATAAGAAAGTAAATGACTGGAATGATGAAGAACTGACTGCTATCCGTAACGTTATCACAGAAGAGCTGAAAGTAGAGGGCCAGCTTCGTTCTGAGGTGCAGATGAGTATCAAGCGCTTGCTGGATATTGCCTGCTACCGTGGTCTTCGCCATCGTAAAGGCTTGCCGGTTCGCGGACAACGTACCAAGACCAACAGCCGTACAAGAAAGGGTAAGAGAAAGACAGTTGCCGGTAAGAAGAAAGCGGCTAAGAAGTAAGAGTCAGGAGTTCGGAGTTCGAAGTCTGGAGTTCAGAGTTCGGATTCTTCATAATAAGACTTACATATAAAAATGAATCAATTTCGGATCGCTTCGTAAGTCAGCAGGAGGATTGATTCACTCACCGAAAGGGGAGATTTATTAAAAACGAAACAGACTACCTCAGAACAAAAATTATGGCAAAAGCACAGGCACAACAGCCGGTTAGCGCAAAAGCAGCCGCAAAAAAAAGAGTAGTGAAAGTGGATTCTTATGGGGATGCTCACATTTCTGCTACGTTCAACAACATTATCATCAGTCTTACCAATAAAACCGGGCAGGTTATTTCCTGGAGCAGCGCCGGTAAAATGGGTTTTAAAGGTTCCAAAAAGAATACCCCATATGCAGCACAGATGGCTGCTGCAGATGCTGCCAAAACTGCCTTTGATGCCGGGTTGAAAAGAGTGGATGTATATGTAAAGGGGCCCGGTGCAGGCCGTGAAAGTTCAATCCGTTCTATTTCACAAAGTGGAATTGAAGTAGTGATGATTAAAGACGTGACCCCGTTGCCACACAACGGTTGCCGTCCTCCTAAAAAGAGAAGAGTTTAATTATTGATAGTCATAATTGTCCTGAAAGGATCAGGGCAGTTCATTTTCAGAAAGGGTGCCTGATTGATTTTTTAACGCTTTTACTGATCAAAGCACCGTTACTAAAAAGCGTAAATGAATAAAAACTATGGCAAGGTATACTGGTCCCAAGACCAAGATTTCCCGTCGTTTCGGTGAGCCTATTTTAGGCAATGGTAAATGGCTGGACAAAAACAGCAACCCACCGGGAATGCATGGTGATAAGAAAAAGCGTAAAACATTAGGTGAATATGCTTTGCAGCTTCGCGAAAAACAAAAAGCGAAGTACACGTACGGTATTTTGGAAAAACAATTCCACAAAACATTTGAAGAAGCAGCACGCCGCAAGGGTGTCACGGGTGAAAACCTGATCAAATTACTGGAAGCCCGCCTGGACAATACTGTTTTCCGGATGGGTATTGCTCCGAGCCGCCCTGCTGCCCGCCAGCTGGTAAGCCATAAACATATAGAAGTAAATGGTGAAGTAGTAAATGTTCCTTCTTTCCAGTTGAAAGCAGGGGATGTAATTACTATCAAAGAAGGAAGCAAAGGCAGAACTACAATTACCAGTGTTGTTCGTGGCAAGAATCCCAAGTTCAACTGGCTTGACTGGAGTGAAACCGACCTGAAAGGTACTTTCATCACTTATCCTGAAAGGGAAAGTGTTCCTGAGAATATCAAGGAGCAATTGATCGTCGAATTGTACTCTAAATAAGCTGTTAGCTTTTAGCCATTAGCTATTAGCTATTAGCTGAACAACAAACTATAAACTATAAACTTTAAATATGGCCATTTTAAATTTCCAGAAACCTGATAAAATCATTCTGCAAAAAGCAACTGATTTTGAAGCTCAGTTTGAGTTTCGTCCGTTGGAACCCGGTTACGGTGTGACCATTGGTAATGCACTTCGCCGAGTATTACTGAATTCACTGGAAGGATATGCTATCATCGGCGTGAAAATTGAAGGGGTTGACCATGAATTTGCCACGATGAAAGGCATCAGCGAAGACGTGGTTGAAATTTTCCTGAACCTGAAACAGGTTCGTTTCAAAAAAGCGGTTGATTATGAAGTGGCAAATGAGAAGATCATGTTGTCGATCAAAAACAAGACCGAGTTCACTGCCGGCATGATTGGCGAAGGCACGCATTCTTTCCAGATCATGAATCCCGATCTGCTGATTTGTACCCTGGATTCATCTGCCCGCATGGATGTGGAACTGACAATCGGCAAAGGCCGTGGTTATGTGCCTGCTGAAGATAATAAACTAAAAGATGCACCGCTGGGTTATATCCCCATTGATTCCATTTTTACCCCCATCAAAAATGTAAAGTACACGATTGAAAATACCAGGGTGGAACAAAGAACTGACTTTGAAAAGCTGATCATGGAAGTTTCTACCGACGGAACCATTCACCCGGAAGAAGCTGTGAAGCAGGCTTCAAGGATCCTGATCCAGCACCTGATGATCATCACGGACGAGAACATCACATTCGATAATAAGGAAGAGAAGAAAGAAGACCTGGTGGATGAACAAACGTTACAACTGCGTAAAGTGCTGAAGACGCCATTGGAAGACCTCGACCTTTCTGTAAGAGCTTTCAATTGTCTGAAAGCTGCCAAGATCAATTCACTGAGTGAGTTGGTGCAGTATGAGCAGGAAGACCTGATGAAGTTCCGCAATTTCGGCCAGAAATCACTGGCAGAGATCGAACAGGTGCTGACAGAAAGAGGCCTGCACTTTGGAATGGATTTAGTGAAACTGGGTATTGATCTTAGTGAATTCTAGGCCCCTCCAAATCCCGACTTGTCGGGACTTTCGAAGAGTCTTTTGAAAAGAACAATTATTATTAAACAATGCTGTTTTGATATTCAACACAGCGAACGTTGCAAATCCTGACACGGTGCAACGTCTTAAAACTTAAACGTCATGCGTCACGGAGACAAAGTAAAAAATTTAGGCAGGAAAAAAGCGCACAGGGATGCGTTGCTGAGCAACCTGGCCTGCCAGCTGATTCAGTACAAAAGAATTGTAACCACAACTGCTAAAGCGAAAGCTTTGCGGGTTTATGTGGAGCCATTGATCACAAAAGGAAAAACTAATACTACGCATCAACGCCGTGTAGTATTCAGCTACTTGCAGGATAAAGAAGCTATTACTGAATTATTCAGTACGGTAGCAGAAAAAGTAGCTGGCCGCCCCGGGGGTTATACCCGCATCATAAAATTAGGCGCCCGCCCGGGCGACAATGCTGAAACTGCATTGATCGAACTGGTTGATTTCAATGAAATATATGGTAAGGGCAAAGGCGAAGCAAAAACTGCCGCTAAGAAGACCCGCCGCGCCGGCACTAAAAAGAAAGCGGAGACTGCTGAAGAAAAAACAGAAGAAACAGCTGAAAAAGAAACAAAAGCGGCCAAATAAAAGTGAAAAACATTTTTAATAAGCAGCTCCCTTGCCTGAAGCGAGGGGGCTTTTTTTATAACTGTGAAAAAGTAAATCGCCCAATTCTTTGCTGAATCATTTTATTTGTAAAATATTTCAAACATGCCCGATCAATCTATCCCTGCTGTTTTATTGCTGGCCGACGGAACAATTGCACACGGAAAAGCATTTGGGGCCATTGGTACTACCACCGGCGAAATTTGTTTCAATACCGGCATGACCGGTTACCAGGAAGTATTTACCGATCCCAGTTATTTTGGGCAGGTACTCATCATGAACAGTGCCCATATCGGCAATTATGGTGTAAAGGATGTTGACGTAGAATCAGACAGTGTTAAGATAAACGGGTTGATTGGCAGAAACCTGGAAGACCAGTATTCAAGAAAACTGGCTAACGGATCCATGAATGATTACCTGAAGGCCAATAAGATTGTTTCGATAGAAGGAGTGGATACAAGAGCACTGGTGGCTCATATCCGGACCAAAGGTGCCATGAACTGCATCATTTCTTCTGAAACAACTGATATAGAAATTTTGAAAAAGAAACTGGCTGAAGTGCCTGATATGGATGGACTGGAACTGGCGTCAAAGGTCAGCACAAAAAAATCGTATGAAATGGGTGATGCCCGATCAACGATCAGGATTGCAGTGATGGATTATGGCGTGAAGCAGCATATCCTGCATTGCATGGTGGACAGGGGCGCCTATGTAAAAGTGTTTCCTGCCAAAACAAACCTGGGCGAAGTAAAACAATTCAACCCTTCCGGGTATTTTATCTCCAATGGCCCCGGCGACCCGGCTTCCATGGATTACGCCATTACAACAGTAAAAGAAATATTGAAAGAAGATAAACCGCTGTTTGGAATTTGTCTCGGTCACCAGCTATTGGCGCTGGCTAATGGTATTTTAACATTTAAAATGCATCATGGACACCGTGGATTGAACCACCCGGTTAAAAATATTATTTCAGGCAGAAGTGAGATCACAACACAGAACCATGGTTTCGGCGTTGATCCGGAAGCAGTGAAGAAAGCCAGCCATATTGAAGTGACTCATGTAAACCTCAATGACCAATCAATCGAAGGCATCCGTGTAAAAGGCAAACCTGCTTTTTCAGTTCAATACCATCCTGAAAGCACACCGGGACCTCATGATTCAAGGTATTTGTTTGATGAGTTTATCGGAATGATGAGTTGAGAGATTAAAACCTTCAAACGAATTATATTCGTGTTATGAAAATCGCCATCATCAACGGCCCTAACCTGAATCTCCTCGGCAAAAGAGAAACGGATATTTACGGCAACATGCCTTTTGAACAATTTCTTGAATCACTGAAGAAGAAATATGCCAATATTGAGATCAGCTATTTTCAAAGTAATGTGGAAGGGGAACTGATCAATGAATTGCAAAGAGTGGGCTTTGATCATGACGGTATTATTTTCAACCCGGGTGGCTACACGCATACTTCTGTTGCTATTGGCGATGCTGTGGCTGCCATAAAAACATCAGTTATTGAAGTCCATATCTCCAATGTATATGCAAGGGAAGAATTCAGGAAAATTTCTCATGTATCCGGGAAGGCTGTTGGCAGCATCATCGGGCTTGGGCTGAAAGGCTATGAACTGGCTCTTGAGTGGTTTGCCCGCCAATAATTCTCCTGATACTACTCATACATAATAATAATCCTGATCATTTCTTTTTTTCTATTTAGCGGTAGCTTTGCCCCCGATGAAAATTCCTATTATTTATAAAACAGCTGAACAGGCTTTAGCTGTTGTTAAACCCGGCGACAGGATTTACGTGCATGGCAGTGCACAAACCCCCACTTTTTTATTGAAAGCTCTCGCACAGCAGGCCCACAGGCTGAAAGACGTGGAACTGGTTTTTATTTCCGTTTATGGTGATGTACAGGTGGACAGGCCGGAGTATGCCGGGATCTTCCGGATAAATTCCATGTTTGTTTCTGAAAGTATCCGGAAAGATGTAAATGAAGGCAGGGCTGATTATATTCCTGTTTTTTTAAGTGAGATACCGGAGTTGTTTAAACAAAATATTCTGCCACTTGATGTGGCCCTTGTGCAGGTTTCTCCCCCGGATAATCACGGTTATTGCTCATTAGGTGTTTCTGTTGATATTGCCAGGTCGGCTGTTAATACAGCCAAACATATCATTGCGCAGGTCAATCCGAATGTGCCCCGTACACATGGCGATGGTTTGATACACAGCAGCCGGTTCGACAGCATGGTGTATTGTGAAGACCCTTTGTATGAAATAAGATTTGGCGATAAAGTATCCGGACTTGAATTAACGATCGGTGAATACGTTGCCGGGCTTATCGAGGACCGCAGCACCCTGCAAATGGGTATTGGTTCCATCCCGGATGCCGTTCTGCAATCATTGAATAATCATAAAGACCTGGGGGTGCATACCGAAATGTGCTCTGATGGTATCATTGACCTGTTTGAAAATGATGTAATTAATAATAAATACAAACAGGTTCATCCCAATAAAACAGTAACAGGATTTGCATTAGGAACCCGGCGATTATACGATTATGTAAATGATAACCCGGCTTTCCAGTTCCTGGATATTGATTATGTGAACGACCCGCACATTATCCGGCGAAATAATAAAATGGTCGCCATTAACAGCGCCATTGAAATTGATATTACCGGCCAGGTTTGTGCTGATTCCATTGGCACTTACCAGTATTCAGGAGTTGGCGGGCAGATGGATTTTATGCGGGGAGCTGCATTGAGTGAAGGGGGAAAACCAATCATTGCCTTGCCAAGCCGGACAGCCAAAGGATTATCAAGGATCGTATCTGTTTTAAAACCCGGGGCAGGAGTGACGACCACAAGGGCGCATGCACATTATGTGGTTACTGAATACGGTATTGCTTATTTGTTTGGAAAAAATTTACGGCAACGGGCTAAAGCATTGATCAATATTGCACATCCCGATAACAGGGAAGAACTGGAAAAAGCCTGTTTTGAAAGATTCAAATTGTTTTAATCCTTATTTGAGAATTCTATCGTTGGCCGTCAAAATATTTTTTTTTATTGTTGCCTCATTTTTACATTCTATCTTTAACATCAACCTAAATTAACTGTTATGAAGAATTTTGTTGTCCTCTTTGCTGTTATCATCAGCACAACATCTTTTGCCCAGCAGTCCGGTATGACACCGAGGCAAATTGCCGAACGGAATAAACCCGGTACTGTAATGATACAGGCAAAATTTGCAGGAACTGTTAGCGCCCTACAGCCGGAATTTGATCAGCCAGCCATGGCGGCTCTTGCAACTCAGGTGAAGCAAGATCTTGAGAATGAAGGAAAGTTCACCACTGATTTATTCTGGAATATTTATATCAGGACATTCTGTGCCAACGTGGACAAGTATATGATGCGGGGAACCCAGTCATTGAGCAAAGAACTGGACATTACTATGGTAGGTTCTGGTTTTATCATTACACCCGATGGCTATGTAATAACCAATGCACATGTTGTGGATGAGAATGATGAGGAGACCAAGAAAAGTTTTGCCGAACAGGCTTTCCAGGAAATTCTGGAAAAGGATGTAACTGATTTGGAGCAGAGCATGGGTCGCAAAATGACGGATGAAGAATCTAAGGCGCTTATTGATGCCGATAGCTGGTATTTTTCGCAGACACTGCAAGTTGGTGATATCACAAAAGAATTCAGTGTGGTGTTTGGTATTTCAGGAGACATGGGAAAAATTGTTCCGATGGTTATTCCGGCCAAAATTGTAGCACAGGGCAACCCCATACCGGGAAAAGATGTGGCCATCCTGAAAATGACGGAGAAACATACTTATCCCACCATTCGCATTGGTGACGATAAAGATATGCGGGTAGGCGACCAGGTGTATGTACTCGGCTATCCTGCCGTAGCTACTTTTCATCCGCTGATCTCTGAAGAATCAATATCTGAAGCATCACTGACGACAGGGCTTGTCAGCGCCAAAAAGAATATGAAGGATGGATGGGAAGTGTTGCAGATTGACGCTGCCATTACACATGGCAACAGCGGCGGCCCGGTGATGAATGACAAAGGAGAGGTGATCGGTCTTGCCACTTTTGGCAGTATTGACCAGCAGCGGAAACAGGAAGTACAGGGCATGAATTTTATTGTACCTGCCACTATTGTGGATGAATTTCTTGATAAGGCCAAGATCAAACCTGAAATGAGTGATATATCATTGGCCTATGAAGAAGCAATGAATCTCTTTGATAAATCAAGATTTAAAAAGGCCCTGGTAAAGTTTAATGAAGTGAAAAGTATGAACGGTTCTTTTCCTTTTATTACCAAGTATATTTCTGATACGCAAAGAAATATTGACAAAGGACTTGACAAGGAACCAAAAGACATGATGATGTACTATTACATTGGTGGGGGAGCGTTGCTGCTGATACTGATAGTGGTGCTGGCAATGAGGCGGAAGAAGAAAGCGGCTTAATTCATTTAGCGGGTTATAAAAAATGCGAAGTCCCGGCTTCGCATTTTTATTTACCGTGAATTGAATCATTCCTGTTCAGGTTCTGCTTCGTCATCATCCGTTTGCCTTCCTGTTGCAGCTGTTTTTTCCTTGGGTTTTTTCTTTAACCAATCAGGGTCTTTTTTCAGTTTTTGCACATCATCTAATTTGTTTACATATAAACTGCGGCCATGGGTGCCGAGTATGATCTCATTTTCCCTTTGCTGTATGGCTATATCATGCACTGGGACAGATTTGGGTAAACCTCCATTCCATGTCATAAAACTATTACCCTGGTCAAAACTTACATATAAACCGCCATCCGTGCCCACATACAGGATGCTGTCATTTTTTGGATCTTCCCTTACTACATTAACGGGTTCATAGGGTAGACCTGCCTGTCCGGTAGGCAGGTCTTTACCTAACTGTTTCCAGGTAGTTCCATAATCTTCACTGATAAATAAATATGGTGCAAAATTGTCGCTGCGATAGCCATTAAGAGATGCATATACTCTTGCTTCTTTGTGTTGGGATGCAACAACCCGACTTACCCATAAGCCATTTGGAATGGTATTCACGGGAGGCTTTCCCTTTTTTGGCGGCAGGCTTATCATCACATTTACTTTTGTCCATGAATAACCTCCATCTTTCGACAAGTTAATATTTCCATCATCCGTTCCGGCATACAACATGCCAAAATGTAATGGAGATTCACTTAATGTAGTTAATGTTCCGTAAGGCACATTGCCCGGAACCTTTCCATTTGATAGATCCCCGGTAATGCCGATCAGCGTATCACCTTTGTTTAATGAACGATACAAACGGTTGGCGCCGATATAAAAAATATCCTGGTTGTGTTTGCTTAACAGAATTGGTGTTTGCCAGTTAAAACGCAAAGGGGTTTCACCCAGCTCATGCTGCGGGCGAACGGATTTCCGGTCCCCTCTTGTTTTGCGGTTCAGTCTTGAATACACACCAAACTGCGAACCGGCATAAGTAGTGGTATTGTCTCTTGTGTCCACCTGCACCTGCATGCCATCGCCGCCCACCAGTGATTTGTAGGGATAGTCACCGGAACTCTGCCAGCCAGGACCAGCTACATAACTGGAAGGCCCATACCATACATTGTTATCCTGGAGGCCGCCATATACATTATAAGGTTTATCATCATCTGCAACTACTGAATAAAACTGCCCGACAGGCGGGGTATTGGCAAAAAACCAATGTTCTCCATTATCATATGTGATATTGCAGCCGCCATCATTGCCATTGATCATATGAGAATCTCTTTTGGGATCTATCCAGATGGCATGGTGATCGCCGTGTACATTGCGCTTGTCAATACTTTTGAAAGTCTTTGCGCCATCAGTTGACATTTGAACCGATACACCTGTTATTACCAGTTTATTTTCATTCACCGGGGAAACATATATTTTCCCGAAGTAATAACCATACGTGCTATAAATGCTGATTGGTTTTGTATTTGCCTTTTTCCATGTTGTTCCTGCATCATCGCTCCGGTAGACCTCGCAACCAGTGATACCTGTATTCTGAAAACCATCGTCGTTATCTAAATAATCCCATACAGCCGTTGGTTTCACTTTATCAGTAGCCACCATTTCTTTTACAGTCGAAGCTGTGTATTTACGGGGGAAGAAATTTTTTTTCAAAAATGTATCCAGTTTTTTATTGTCGAGCTCAGCAAATTGTTCTTTGGTCAGGGATTTAAAATCTTCTTTTTTATACAATGAATCATTTTTCTTTGTTGTGTCAGGTTTTGGCGTGTTATTGTCAACAATTGCATAAACGATATTTGGATTTTTTGGATAAACAGCTATACCGATACGGCCTATCTTTTCTCCGCTCATAAAACCTGAACCGGGGCCTGACACTATTTTCCATGTATCGCCTCCATCACTGCTTTTGTAAATACCGCTGGTTTTCCCGCTTTCCACAAATTTCCAGGCAGCCCTTGTTTTATACCACATGGCAGTATAGAGTTCATTGGGATTGGAAGGATTGATGTCAATGTCAACGGCGCCGGTGTTATCATCTACATACAAGGTTTGTTTCCAGGTTTTGCCGCCATCTGTTGTTTTGTAAACGCCTCTTTCTTTATTGGGAGAATATAAATGCCCCAGCACAGCCACCCAGGCGGTATTATTATCGGTGGGATGCAGTTGAATTTTCCCGATATGCTGTGACTCGGGCAAACCAAGATATTCCCAATGCTTTCCATTGTCACTGCTTTTGTAAACACCAATGCCGGAATAGGAAGAACGGCTGCTGTTCACTTCGCCGGTGCCTACCCAGATGGTTTTTGTTTTCCAGTTAACAGCAACATCACCTATTCCGATCACATCAGCGCTGTCAAAAACAGGAATAAATGATTGCCCGTTGTTGGTTGTATGCCACAAACCACCGGTAGCATATGCAACATAAAATTCAGTCGGGTCGTCAGGATTTACATCGAGGTCAACCACACGGCCGCTCATGATGGCAGGGCCGATATTGCGGAACTGGATGCTGTTGAGGACTGATCTTTCTTCCAGTATTTTGCGTTGCTGCAGGCCTTTTAGTCTTTCATCAGCTGATGTGGGATTAACCTGTGACCAGGTTGTTAAAGTAACAAGCGATAATGCAGCAAGGCAAATAAATTCCTTTAATTTTGGGAACATAAACAGTTGATTTTGGCGTTATAAGTGCGGAAGTCTTGGGGCTAATAGCTATTAGCTAATGGCTATCAGCTTTCTAATCAAACTTACTAAACTATGCGGTTTATTATCCTTTTTTTTCTCCTCATTTCCATAAACGGTTTTGGCCAGTGGAAAGACTATAAGATAAGTGTCAGGGGCGATACGCTGAACCGGGTGGATATGAAAGGTAAAAAGCAGGGGCCATGGTCCATTCATGTGGATGACCTGCGTGGCGAAAGAGGCTACGAGGAAGAAGGATATTTTGAGAATGACGTAAAAGAAGGTACGTGGAAACGTTACTCACTGGATGGTGTAAAGATCGCCGAGGAAAATTACAATTGGGGAAAACTGAACGGTAAACAGCTATACTTTACTTATAACGGCGGTTTGCTCAGGGAGGAAAGCTGGCGGGCTATGGATCCGGCCAATGCCTATGATACGATTCCGGTCTATGATATAAAAGACCCTTCAAAGGAAATAGACAGGGTAGTTGTAAAAAATGATGGCTTTGCCGTAAAGCACGGCAAATGGAATTATTATGATCCGACAGAGGGTGTAATAACCACAACCGAAGTTTACTGGATGAATAAACTGCAAACAGGTGATGGTGATTTAATAAGTGATGATGATATTAAACCTATTTCGGTAAGTTCAAGTAAATCAAAATCAGATACAGTAGGTAAAAAAACAGTTACCAAACCCAAAGAAGTGCTGGAATACGAAAAGAAAAATGCCGGGAAGAAAAAGATCAAGGTGAGAGATGGGAGTACGAGTAATTTACCGAAGCCATAATATCTTCATTATTTATTTTCTTTAAAATAATTCTTAAAAAAAAGTAAATGATACTGGATGGAGTTTCTCCAGTAAGCCCATTCATGTTTGCCCGGCCTTTCGGTATAATCATGCGGAATTTTCAGCTTCAGCATCTTTTCATGCAGCTTTTGATTGGCTTCAAAATATAAAGGGTCCTGGATACCACAATCAACAATGATCGCAAGCGAGTCTTTGGGATAATTTTCAATTATATTCATCACCATATAGTTCTTCCAGTTAGCAGCATATTGGATAGTGTCGCCTATCCGTTTTATGATATCAAATTTGTTGCGGGAATAATTCAGATCCACGCCGCCACTCATGCTACCGCAGGCGCCAAAAGTTTCTGCATGGCGGAAGGCAAGGAATAAAGCCCCGTGCCCGCCCATGCTCAACCCGGTAATGGCCCGGCCGGTCTTGTTTTTAATGGTATGGTAATGTGCATCAATATATTCCGGCACTTCTTTGCCGATATAGGTTTCATATTTCATGGTGCTGTCAACCGGGCTGTCGAAGTACCAACTGCTGTTGCCGCCATCGGGACAAACGATCATCAGGTTGTATTCATCAGCATATTCTTTGAGTTGTGGCACCCTGATGAGCCAGTTGCTGTACCAGCCACCGTAACCATGTAATAAGTAAACCACAGGGTAGCTATTGTTTTTCTTTTTATAAGTAGCTGGTTTTATCACTACGCATTTAAGATCCTTGTGCATGGCATTGCTGTAAATGCTGACAGTATCAACATTTGCAGCATAAGAATTAATGGTAAGAAAAAATGCAACTAACGCAAAGAATACAGTCCGAATCATATTTAAAAGTAATAACAATTAGTTTAAACTCACCCCTTGCATAAAATCATTTATTTGTAGAAACTGATACCCCTTCGTGGAGGGGAGCAAAACTCTGCATGTTGGAAAAGACAAAAGCCATTTGATTTAAAGCAAATGGCTTTTGAAAATGTTATTACTATTTGTGTAGTCTTCGAATTCTCCCCTTTAGGGGACGGGGGCAAACGCTTTCTTCTCCTTTGCAGCCTGCATCGGGTTCATCGCTGCCGCTCCACCAGGACCTCTCTGGCCACCAGCCTGTTGTTTGAACACCGTGAATTTCGATGGCTGCGGTACACTGGGCCATTTGTTATTACTTTCATCAATGTCGGCAGTTTCTCTCATCGGGTCAAGCCGGACAGAAGCTACTTCCTTATCTTTCATAAATACCTTGGTCAGGCCTTTTTCATTCTTTCTCCATACCTGTGCCGGTATCCTTTCTATTTCTTTTGTACCATCTTTATAGGTCCATTCTAAAATAACAGGCATCACCAAACCACCTTTATTGGTAAACTTTAATTCATAAAAATTCTTTCCGGCTATCTTGTTTTTTGTTTCATCATCTAACGGAGGATTACCAATGGTTGTATTGACCGCATAGCTGGAAGTATCATAAGCTTCCTGTCCACGGGCATAACGCCAGTAAAAGTCACGGAGAGTTGTATCAGCATCTGTTTCAAATTTGATATTATTATCTTCTTTGTTGCGGATCTTTGAAATATCTTCAAAGGCATTTACCTGGGGTTTTTGGAGTTTGCGGTACATCGTGGTGTCTCTTACCGTTGATGCAACCGCATCCGTATTTGCTTTAAACGCTTTAACTGTATCCAACGAAATATCACAGGCATCCGTTCCATAAAACCAACCCCTCCAGAACCAGTCAAGGTCTTCACCACTGGCATCTTCCATGGTACGAAAAAGATCAGCAGGTTCGGGATGCTTGAAAGCCCATCTTCTTGCATATTCTTTAAAAGCATAATCAAACAACTGGCGGCCCATAATGGTTTCCCTTAATATATTCAACCCTGTCGCCGGTTTGGAATAAGCATTGGGACCAAAACCGATAATGTTTTCTGAGTTGGACATAATGGGCTCCAATTGATCTTTTGGTAATTTCATGTAATCTGTAATTGTATATGCCGGTCCTTTTGTAACAGGATATTTATTATCCCATAGTTCTTCTGTAAGATATTCAACAAAGGAGTTCAGGCCTTCATCCATCCAGCTCCATTGTCTTTCATCGCTGTTGATGATCATAGGAAAAAAGTTATGACCCACTTCGTGTATCACTACACCCAGCATGCCGTTCTTGGTTCCTTCGCTGTAGGTGCCATCTTTTTCTGTCCGGCCAAAATTGAAACAGATCATCGGGTATTCCATACCACTGCTGGCTTCCACACTTTGAGCAACAGGATAGGGATAGGGAATCGTGAATTTGGAATAAGTTTTGATCGTATGAGCAACTGCTTTGGTGGAAAATTTTCTGTACAAACCATATGCTTCCTTACCATAATAGCTCATCGCCATTACTTTTTTTCCTTCTACCCAGGCTGGCATTGCGTCCCATACAAACTTGGGACTTGAACCCCAGGCAAAGTCCCGGACATTATCGGCTTTAAAGATCCAGGTCTTCTTGCGAGGCGAAGCCGAAGCAATCTCCTTTGGATTCTTAATTTCACTTGCTTTGGCTTCGTCCAATGTTACAATTTCCATTACATCCTTAGCAGTTTGTGCTTTCTGCCAACGGGCAAACTGTGCCGGGGTTAATACCTGCTGATAGTTTTGACATTCACCGGTGGCGCCGATGATGTGATCGGCAGGTACTGTCATTTGTACTTTAAAGTTGCCGAATGTCAATGCAAACTCACCACGGCCGGTGAACTGGTGATTCTGCCAACCCTGGAAATCGCTGTACACGCAAAGGCGGGGATACCATTGTGACATGGTGAACAAATAATTACCGTTATCAGGAAATAACTCATAGCCACCGCGGCCGCCTTGTTTCTGACGGTTAGGGATATTATAATACCAATCGATTTTGAAGACAAATTTCTGTCCCGGTTTTAATACAGCAGGCAATTCAACCCGCATCATCGTTTTATTAACTGTATAATTCAATGCTTTACCTGCAGCATCGGAAATACTTTTGATCTTGTCGCCAAAATCATTTGGTTGGGATGAAGCTTCCATTCTGTCAACCAATGATGTCGGCACTCTTTCAGGCATCGTGCTTCCATCCTGGTAATTGGCGTTATTGGATGAGCTATGTTCGTTTTCGTCCAGCTGCAGCCACAAATAATTGAGCTGATCCGGGGAGTTGTTGAAATAGGTGATCATTTCGCTTCCGGTAAGCTTCAGGTTTTTTTCATCCAGTTCGCATTTAATGTCATAATCGCAACGCTGCTGCCAGTATTTGGGCCCCGGGGCACCACTGGCTGAACGATATTCGTTTGGTGTGGGTAAGATGCTGCTCAACTGCTCAAACTTATTTCCATGATTGGAGATGGAGTTGTTCTGAGTGTTTTGCGCCAAAAGAAAGCAACAAGCCATCAATTGCAAACCAAAGAGAAGAAGTAACTTTTTCATAATAAATGTTGATTATATTAAAAAGGTAAACGTTCCAATGCCATTTTCAATGCTAAACTGAATATACCAGCCGAAATAAATATCACCCATTCGCGCCGGTTAATTTTGATCAGGGTTAAAATAGCCCATGCCAGCAGTAAAATAATTATTACTACTATAATTTGCCCCGCTTCCAGCCCCACATTAAAACCAAATAAACCCCAGCCCAGGCTTTGATCTTTTGCCAGCATAAACCGGATAGCATTGGCAAAGCCCATGCCGTGTATCAATCCAAAAAAAAGAGCTAAGAAATAATTGATACGGATCGATTTTGGGGTGAATTTCTTTTGAAACAAATTACTGATAGCCGTAACGACAATAGTACAGGGTATCAGAAACTCCACCCAACGGGATGAAAACCGGATAATATCAAGCACACTTAATACGAGTGTGAGTGAATGACCAATAGTAAAAGCTGTTACCAGTATCAAAACCTGCTTCCAGTCCTTCAGTAAATAAATAGTGGCAAGGGCAGTAATGAAAAGTAAATGATCGAGAGCTTCCCAATTCAGAATATGCTGCCAGCCCAAACCAAAATAAAACCTGAAATCACTCATACTTTTTCGGGGCAAACATCAAACCATTGCCCTATTTTTAACGTCTGTTCCTTGCCGGGCCTGAAAGTAAGCCCCAATTTTGTAACTCTGAAAATTATTCTTTTAATGGTATCATCAGTCAATAAATGGTTTTTTTATTCAATTGTTCCAGCCTTTCTTTTGATTTCGGAAAAGAATGGACTGTTGGAAACTAAATCCCCCCTTTGGAGCGTGGGGGGGCTTCACCCGTTTCATGTAAGTGTGGTGGAGGTGAATCACAATGCCACAGATAAAACATTGGAGATAAGTTGTAAAATATTCACCGATGATTTTGAAAAAGTACTGGTGCAGAATTACAGAACTAAAGTTGATCTGATCAACCCTCCCAATAAAGCAGCCATGGATACCCTGGTTAAAAAATATATTACTTCTCATGTCTTCCTCAATGCGGATGGTAAGTCTGTAAAATTATCATATATCGGGTTTGAAAGAGAAAGCGAAGCTGTATATGGTTATGTGCAGGTTGATAATATTCCTTCTGTAAAAAAAATTGATATTACCAATAAACTCATGTATGATCTTTTTACCGACCAGATCAATCTGATGCATGTAACAGTGGGGGGTAACAGGAAAAGTACCAAGCTGGATTACCCGGAAACGAATGCTTCTTTTAGTTTCTAATGGAATGATGAACAGATGAACAAGGAATGAAGAACACCGAAGTGTGCGTTAATTCATTATTCTTCATTCCTTGTTCAACATTCGTTATTCTTTATTCATCCATTTCTTCTCTCAACTCTTCGCTTATCTTCACCAGGACTTTATCGATCCGGTGACCATCCATATCTATGATTTCAATGTTAAAACCTTTCCAGGCCAGTCTTTCACCTGTCTTGGGAATATGTTCCAGTTCGTGCAAAATAAAGCCAGCCAGGGTGTCAAAATCATGCTCACCTTCATTTAACCAATCAGCTTTTTCAAAATAGGTAAGGAAATCATAAAAAGGGATCTGGCCGTCAATGAGAAAAGTCCCATCATCCCTTTTCCTGATCTCATAATCAGATACATCGGGTTGCGGTATATCCCCTACAATAGCTTCGAGAATATCATTCAGGGTAACCAGGCCGAGTACACTGCCATACTCGTCAACAATAAAACAGGAATGTATTTTTGATTGTTTGAATTTTTCCAGGACCTGGTAAGGTGTATTATTTTCAGGGATAAACAGCGCCGGCTGCATTATGTCTTTAAATAAGGTACTATCCGGGCTTATGTACAGGGTCTTCATTGACACGATCCCTTTGATATTGTCTATTTGTCCATCACAGATGGGGTATACGGAATGAGGTTCATTGATGATCTTATCCTTGACCATGTCTTCATTCTCATGCAGATTGAACCAGATAATATCACTACGGTGTGTCATTAGCGAAGTGATGTTGCGGTCACCGAGATGAAATACCCTTTCAATGATCTCCTGTTCTGCTTCATCAATCGTGCCGGCTTCTGTTCCTTCCCCGATCAGCGTTTTGATTTCCTCTTCTGTTACAACATCATCTTTGGATCTTTTGATTCTGAAAATGCGGAAGAACAAAATGCTTATTTTATTTAGCAGCCACACAATCGGGTGAGTAAAGCGGGCAAAAATATTCATGGGTCCCGCCACCAGTTTGGCTATCCTTTCTGCTCTTAACAGGCCAATTTGTTTAGGGATCAGTTCTCCGAAAATGATAGACAGGAAAGTTACAATAACGACAATAATAGTGGTGGAAATTGCATCTGCGTAAGGCTTCAGGAAATCAATTTTTTCAATGGATGGCTGCAGGTATCCCGCAAAACGTTCGCCGGAATATACACCGGTAAGGATGGCGATCAGTGTAATGCCAATTTGCGCAGCAGATAAAAATTTTTCAGGACTGTTGGCAAGATCCAGGGCCCTTTTAGCTTTCAGATCGCCTTTTTCAGCCAGGTGTTCCAATCTTGATTTTCGTGCCGAAACAAGGGCAATTTCCGACATCACAAATAAACCGTTGATAAAAATTAAAGTCAGCAGTATGATAATTTCCATTTCCCAGGCATGTTGATTATCGAAGATAGCAAATCTGAACCGCTTCTAAAATCGGTGGCTTTCTCCCCTGTTTAAAAATTTCATTGATAGAAGCGTGACCTTGCAGGGTCGTGTCATGCCGGGCTTGACCCGGCATCTTTACCTAATAAAAGACGATATAAGAAAGACACCGGGTCAAGCCCGGTGTGACAGAACTCCGAATGAATGATTTTCAAAATGAGTCACTATCCTGCCAGCAATAATAAAAGGGATTCAACAATTTTTTTTATCTTCCTGCCTTTTACAGGCAAGGAAATACATAAGCCTCCTTTTGATACTAACTACATGATGAGAATTATCCATTCCCGGTTAACCCGATGGTTATTGACCACAGGTCTTTTCTTCCTGTTGCTATTATCATTATTACGGTTTATTTTTCATCTTGTTTTTGTTCCTGCCGGTGAAAAAAATCTGCTGGGTGCATTTTGGATGGGATTCCGCTATGACGCCAGGGTGGTTTGTATCTTCCTGGTCATTATTTTCCTGGCTGGATTAGTTTTTTTCTTCAAACCTTTCAGCAATACGATCTCCCGGAAACTGTTAATGATCTTTACCAGGTTCTTTGGGTTGCTGATTATAATATTTTACACATTTGATTTTTTTCATTTTGTATACCTGCGGCAAAGGCTCAATGCCAGTGTGCTTAGTTTTACAGAAGATGCAAAGATCTCTGCAAACATGATATGGGAAAGTTATCCCGTTATTAAAATTTTGCTTGTATGGGTTATAGGTTTTGCAGGTATTTTTTATGCAACCCGCTTCTTATTTCGTTTCAGCAATACTTTACCGGGAAAAATTTCAAGAAGAAACATTATTACAGGTTCTATAATCATTTTTCTTGTTTTTGGCCTGGCTATTTATGGCCGTGTTGGCAAGTTTCCGCTCCGCTGGAGTGACGCATACCGGTTCAACAGTGATTATAAAGCCAGCCTGGCGCTTAACCCGTTTCAAAGCTTCTTCAGCAGTTTGAAATTCCGTAAAACAAAATTCGATATTCAAAAAGCAAAGCAATATTACAGCCTGGTGGCAGAGCAGGTGGGAGTAACAAACCCTGATACGGCTACTCTGAATTTCCTTCGTTCGTCCGTTGTGACCGATTCTTCAGTAATAAACCGCCCAAATATTGTCCTGGTCATTTGTGAGAGTTTTTGCGCTTATAAGAGTTCAATGTGGGGAAACCCGTTAAACACAACACCCTACTTTAATGAATTGTGCAAGAATGGGATTTTTTTTAAAAATTGTTTTTCTCCGGCTTACGGCACTGCCCGGGGAGTTTGGGCTATCATTACCGGTATCCCGGATGTAGTTGAATTAAGAACGGCCAGCCGCTACCCCAACCTGGTTGATCAGCAAACCGTATTGAATGAAATGCAAGGCTACAATAAATATTATTTTATCGGGGGCAGCGCCAGTTGGGCCAATATCAGGGGAGTGCTTACAGATAATATTAAGGGCCTGCATTTGTATGAACAGGGAGATTACAAATCATCAGCGGTTAACGTATGGGGAATAAGCGATAAAGATCTCTTCCTGGAAGCCAACAATATATTTAAACAGCAAACCAATCCATTTTTTGCCGTGATCCAGACGGCTGACAATCATCTGCCGTATACAATTCCGAAAGAAGACAGGCCATTCATAAAGTTGCGCAGTTTCCCAAAAGATACGCTGGAAAAATATGGTTTCTGGTCTAATAACGAGCTGAATGAATATGCATATACGGAATATACCTATAAAACTTTTTTTGACGCTGCCAGGAAAGAAAAATATTTCAACAACACCATTTTTGTTTTTGTAGGTGATCATGGTCTGCGGGGCAATGCCGGCAACATGTTTCCAAAAGTCTGGACAGAGGAGGCACTGACAAGCCACCATATCCCGCTGTTGTTCTACGCACCTTCGTTATTGAAACCGCAGGTCGTGGAAAGAAAAGTGTCACAGGTGGATATTATACCGGGTTTGGCATTTCTTGCTGGTCTGCCCGTAAATAATACCACACTGGGAAGAAATATTTTCCTGAATCCGTCTTTACCTGATAGTAACGATATCAGCAATCATACATTTATCCTGCAACCAGACAATCATCTTATCGGGCTACTGACCGGGAAATATTATTATAAATACGATCTGCAGTCAAAAAAGGGAAATGTATTTTCAATACTGAATAATGATCCCTTGCCTCCGGGTGAACCTGACAGTGTTTTTTTACATAAAATGCATGACCTTACATTGGGGTATTATGAAACTTCCCGATACCTGTTATTCAACAACAAGAAAAAAAAATAATTTTTTCAATGCTAGTTCTTTTCCAGGAAATGAAGCCCGAAATGTTTGTTGAACAAAAGCCCGGTAAACGTTCCGTAAATAATACCTAAAGCCATTCCACCGGCAATATCTGAAGGATAGTGAACTCCCACATACACCTGTGCATATCCAATACTGCCCGCCCATAAAAAGATCAGCCACATCCGGTTCTTAAACAGGTGACGGAATGTAAGAAAGAGAAAGGTAGCCATACCAAAATGATTGGCTGCATGATTGGAAATAAAACCCCAACCACTCGGGCAACGCACCAGTAACCGGAGATGTGCCAGCATATCAGGGTTATTGCAGGGACGGATGCGTTCAAACCCATATTTGAAAAGTTTAGTTCCTGTCATATCCGTTAAAGCAACGGTGACCAGGAAGAAGATAATCCACCAGTAAGCTTTGATCCTGAAATTTACGAGTACAAATACAAGGATGAAAAGATACAGGGGGATCCAGATGATGGAATGGCGCATGAATGGCATGATGGTATCGAAGAACGGATTTGTCCATTTACTGTTTAATTTTATAAACAGGTCGTGATCCCATTGAATTAATTTTTGCCAAAAAGTGCTTAAAAGGTACATTGCTGCAAAAGTAAGATAAGACGTTAACAGTATTTGCTTTGGCACCAAATATCACAGTTGCTGGAAAGGAGTAAAATATCTTTATTTGTAGTCCTTTTACAGATAATAAAGGAAATGAAGTGCTGGTAAAATATAAAATACCGAAGACTATTCTATGGGTCATTAACCTCCTCCTGATCTTCCTGCTGATTTTTACCCTGTACAGGCTGGTTACTTTCTTTGCTTTCCGGCATAAATTTTATCCAAACGGAATTGGTTTTGGGGATGTAATCCCATCTTTCCTGCTGGGCATCCGGTATGATCTGCGCTGGATTGCATTTGTACTGATGCCTGTTATTTTATTCAGCATGATGCCAAGGCTGTCGCCTTTTTATTCAGCAAGGAATAAAAAAATATGGACTACTTACCTGGCCCTGGTTACTTTTATTGTTTTTTTCTTTTTTGCAGCCGGGTTTGTTAACCTGTCTTACAACCAGGCCCCCCTGGATGCAGGGGCTATGAATTTTGTGGAAGATTTCGATATATCCTGGAAAATGATGAAGCAAACCTACCCGTTATTCTGGATGATACTGGGATTGCTGGTTGCCGTTCTTTTTTTCCGATGGATGTATCACCGCAGTCACTGGCAGGTCATTAATAAAACAGAAGGCAAAGGCATTCTGTACCGCAGAAAACATTTTATGATCGCAGCTTTGATACTGGGAGTGTTTGCCTGGGGAAATTTATCCTGGCCCCCGCTGGGACGCAACGACAGTTTTAAATTCAGAAATGAATTCAAATCTTATCTTGCTATAAACCCGCTACAGAATTTTTTTGCCACTTTGAAATTG
Organism: Chitinophagaceae bacterium; assembly: GCA_041486045.1. Taxonomy (GTDB): domain Bacteria; phylum Bacteroidota; class Bacteroidia; order Chitinophagales; family Chitinophagaceae; genus JJ008. Next base: position 23,296 of record JBGPKR010000012.1, read on the forward strand.
AGAAAACCTGATTTCAATGAGCAAAAAGCAAAAGAAGTTTTCCCGGTGATGGCAGAATGGATGCAGTTTCCTGATCAAAATAGTTTTTCGTTCAGGAGGATAATGGCTCCCCGTAGCGGATCGCTGGAGAACCGGCCTAATATTGTGCTGGTGCAGTGTGAATCATTCAGTATGTATAAAAGCAGCATGAGCGGCAACCCGCTGAATGCAACAGCATTTTTCGATTCGTTATGCAGAAATGGGATTTTCTTTGACCGCTGTTTTGCCCCGCATTTTTCCACAGCCAGGGCTTTGTTTGCTATTTTAACAGGCATACCTGACGCACAGCTATTCAAATTTTCCAGCCGCAATCCTGAAGCAGTAAAGCAGCATACGATCATTAACAGCTTTGAAGATTATAATAAGCATTATTTTTTAGGTGGTGACCCGGAATTCAGCAATTTTGAAGGGTTATTGAAAAATATCCGGGGTCTGCAGATGCATACGGCAGGGAGTTTTACTTCGCCGGAGATCAATGTGTGGGGTATCAGTGATAAGGACCTTTTCCTGGAAGCCAATAATGTTTTTAAAAAACAGGCCAAACCTTTCTTTGCCTATATTCAAACGGCAGGTAATCATCACCCTTATGATAAATCCATTTCTGAAAAAGATACTGATTTCAGGAAAGTGGTTGTGGCCGATGAAGAACTGAAGAAATATGGCTTTGGATCCCTGCAGGAGTACAATGCATTCAGGTATTCTGATTATTGTTTTCAAAAATTTATGGAAGCGGCAAAGAAAGAAGCCTGGTTCGCCAATACCATTTTTGTTTTTGTGGGCGACCATGGTGTAGCGGGCAATGCAGAAGCTATGTACCCGCCTGTATGGACCGAACAACGACTTACAGACGAACATGTACCCCTGCTTTTCTATGCACCGGAATTATTGCAGCCGCAAAAAAGAAGTGAAGTGGTCTCGCAAATTGATATTTTACCGACCATTGCAGGTATGATGCAACAATCTTATGTGAACACAGCATTGGGAAGGGACCTGCTTGACCCTTCAAAAAAGAATAACTATGCATTCATCACCAATACGGCAGGGGCTATTGGCATGGTTACCGATGATTTTTATTTTTCCCGCAACATCAATTTCCCGGATGAACAACTGGCGCCTATGCATGCAGGGCTGAAACTCAGCAAACAACAGGAAGATTCTGTAAAACAAAGGCTTTCTGTATTTACCAATGCATTTTTTGAAACAGCGAAGTACCTGATCATGAATAATAAGAAAGATTAAACGGAACCCTTCTTTGCAATAAGAATTAATCTTGCTGTCTTTCTTACATCATATTTATTAAACAGGTAATCCCCAAAAACCTCCTGCACCTGGAGGCCCTGGAAAGCCAGCATCTCGGTAAAGTCACCGGATGAAAATTTAGCTACTTTTTCGGTGTTCTCAAAGGGCTTGGATAAGGAAGGATCCGTTACGGTGATCTTTTTATAAAAATGTGTTTCATCATCCCATCGGTGAATATCGTAAAGTGTATCACCAATTTGCTTTACCTCGTTATGCACAAGGTGCTCTTCCGCATAATGAACATTGAGGTAATCTATGACAAACAGCCCGCCGGGTTTCAGGCTTTTGGCAATGGTCCGGATGGCATCATCATGTTCTCTTCTTGTATTGAAATAGCCAAAGCTGGTGAAGAAATTAAAGGCATAATCAAAATAATTCCCCCAAAAAGGAAGCCGCATATCATGTACAAAAAAATCGAGATTGTCTTTTTCTCCGAAGGAGTCCCTTTGGACAAACTGTTTGGCATAAGCAATGCTGTCAGGCGAAATATCAATACCGGTTACGTCGAAACCCAGGGAAGCAAGGGTCTTGCTATGTCTTCCTTTTCCGCAGGCCACATCCAGCATCCGGCTTCCGGGTAAGGGTTGTAAATGTGCGATCAGTTTTTTTATGAAAGCATCAGCCTCCTGCTCGTCCCGTTCAAAGTAAAGCTTATGATAGAAAGGAGAATTGAACCAGTTTTTGTACCATGCCTGCTCAGTCATTTGCAAATATAAACCGTTGATTACATTGATTGACAGGATAAAAAATGGTCTTATATTCCCGCATAGCTCCTGATAGTTCAGTATTTTCGCAACCTTGAACTTTAAACTTTCATAGTGCCCCTGATCAAAAGCATATCGGGAATAAGAGGAACCATCGGGGATAAACCCGGCGAGAACTTAACTCCTGCTGATATAGTAAAATTTACCGCTGCATTCGCGACATTATTAGGAAAACATAAAAAGAAGAAAGGGTTTGCTTCGTCCCGACAAGTCGGGACTCGCAAGATGGTTATTGGCCGTGACGGACGCAGCAGCGGCGAAATGGTTCGGGGCTTTGTTGCCGGTACACTTACCAAAATGGGTATTGATGTAATTGACCTGGGATTATCTACCACGCCAACAGTAGAAATTGCAGTGAAAAAGGAAAAAGCTATCGGGGGTATAATTATCACTGCCAGTCATAACCCCGAAGAATGGAATGCGTTAAAACTGTTGAACAAGAGAGGAGAATTCATTTCCGCAAAAAGAGGACAAAAGGTGCTTGACCTTGCTGAGAGTAAAGATTTTGATGTTGTTGCTGCTGATAAACCAGGAATTGTTATTAATGATGACAGTTACCTGCAAAAACACATTGATGCTATTCTGAAATATCCATTGGTAAATGCAAAAACTATTGCGAAGCAGGAATTTAAAATTGTAGTGGATGCGGTCAATTCCACCGGCGCCATTTTTGTTCCGGCCCTATTAAAAGCATTGGGAGTAAATGATGTGATGCTGCTGAACGGGGAAGTGAACGGAAAATTTGCTCACAACCCCGAACCACTACCTGAAAATCTTATCCAGCTCAGCAAGGAAGTGCTGATGCAGAAAGCTCAGTTGGGTATTGCGGTTGACCCGGATGTGGATCGGCTATGCTTTGTGTGTGAAGATGGCAGCATGTTTGGTGAAGAATATACATTGGTAGCCGTGGCTGATTATGTTTTGAGCAAGCGAAGAGGAAACACGGTTAGTAACATGAGCAGCACCAAAGCTTTGAAAGAAATAACGCTAAAACACAAAGGTGAATATTTTCCATCGGCAGTGGGGGAGGTGAATGTGGTGGAGAAGATGAAGGAAGTAAAAGCCGTCATTGGCGGCGAAGGAAATGGTGGTATCATTGTTCCCGATTTTCATTATGGCCGTGATGCATTGATCGGGATCGCTCTTTTCCTGAGCCATCTGGCTGATCATCAAAGAGGGATCAGATCACTCCGGGCATTATATCCCGATTATTTTATTTCCAAAAACAAAATTGAATTGAAGAAGGGTATTGATGTAAAAGCAATTTTTGAAAAGATTCAAAAGAAGTATAAAAAAAATCCCATCAATACCGAAGACGGACTAAAGATTGAATTTGATAATGATTGGGTGCATCTCCGCACTTCCAATACCGAGCCCATCATTCGTATTTATGCAGAGAGTGATCTGGAAACAAAGGCAAATAATATGGCGATGCAGCTGATGAGGGATATAAAGGAGTTTGGGTAGAACGAAGAAGGCTTTCTGTGTTCCGTTTGCCAGCATAGCGCAAAACCGCATGTTTGTTATATTACTTTTCTATCAGCTAAACGAATTTCACAGGTTCAAGAAATGCTCCCCGCCACTTAAAACTTTTTATCAAGTTATGTATTTTGGTTGAAATGATTATTGGTCTTGATGAACTTGCTCCGCTGCCAAACCATTCATTTAATCTAACAAAGTCCGGCATGTTGACAAATGAACCCCGTTTAAATTCGAATGCCTTCCCTTGAGGGTAATTGTATTTTCTTTGTCCACAAAAGGGTCCTTTGATTAAACTGCTACCGATAGCAGTTAAAAATTTAATTGAACTTTTTTCTTTCGGGTATTCACAAATTTCACTTTTTAAATTGCTGGTAATAATAGCATCAGAAAGAATTGTGTCAACATGAAGTTGTTTAATTGTCTCCATGGGATTGCCCGTTTTATTAATTAGCGGTGCTGAAAATGTAATTCCTGTCACACCTTCTTCGATAAAAATTTTTTCTACGGGTTGTCGTACAAAAATTTGGTCAAAGACCCAATTGAGTCCTATGAATTGGCTATGTTGTGCTTTGGGCTCTGATTTGAAACGAAACTCAGTAACTTGTTTTAAACCTATTTTACATGTAGGACATGCATTGGTCATGTCGTATGTCCGTGTGAGATAACCAAAATCCTTTTCAGGTTGTGGGTATCCAAATTGTCCTGTAGATAAGTAAAACCAATGTGAAGTATCCATTCGTAGAAATGGGTTTTAGTATTACTGCCAACTCATAAATTTACGCCATCCTGGTACATATTTTACTCCTGTCAGACTGATGCTTATCTTTGCGGACAATTTAAAACTAAGTTCCCTTTAGGGACAGGGTTTATGAACCGCATTTATTTCGATAACGCCGCTACCACCGCACTCGACAAAGAAGTGCTGGATGCCATGTTGCCCTACATGACTGAAAAATTCGGCAACCCTTCTTCTATTTATTCCTACGGAAGGGAATCAAGACTCGCTATTGAATCAGCAAGAAAAACGGTTGCTAAATTACTGAATGCAAATCCCGGTGAAATATTTTTTACCAGCGGAGGTACTGAAAGTAACAATACTGCGATCGGCGCTGCTATCCGGGATCTTGGCTGTAAACATATAATCTCATCAGCCGTAGAGCATCATGCTGTGTTGCATACGGTAGAACATTATGATCACCAGGAAATGGTAACCACCAGTTTTGTAAACCTTAACAGCATTGGCCATGTAAACCTGCAGGATCTTGAAGAACAATTATCGTCCCATAAAGAACGCTGCCTCGTTACTTTAATGCATGCTAATAATGAAATTGGCAATATCCTTGATATTGATGCGGTCGGGGAACTGTGCAAATCATATAATGCGATCTTTCATTCCGATTGTGTACAGACCGTGGGTCATTATCCCCTGGACCTGCGCAAGACACCTGTCCACTTTATTTCTGCTGCAGGGCATAAATTCCACGGGCCGAAAGGGATCGGGATTTTATATGTAAACGATAATATACATATCAAGCCTTTTATGCTCGGTGGAGGACAAGAACGAAATATGAGAGCCGGCACAGAGAACCTTTATGGGATCGTCGGGTTTGCCAAAGCCCTTGAACTGGCCATGACTAATTATGAAACCGATAGCCGGTATATCCAATCGCTGAAGTCATACATGATTGAGCAGCTGAGAAAAAATATCAAAGCTGTTCAGTTTAACGGCGACCAGGAAGGCAAAAGTTTATACACGGTATTGAGTGTTGCTTTCCCGAAAACAGAAAAATCAGAAATGATACTTATGAACCTTGATATGAACAATATATGTGTATCCGGGGGCAGCGCCTGCAGCAGCGGGGCTGATATAGGCAGCCATGTGATCCGGGCCATCAACAATAACCCCAATTTAGTGACTGTTCGGTTCTCCTTCAGCAAGCACAATACAAAAGAGGAGATTGATGCTGTCGTTTCAAAAGTTAAAGAGCTGATCTAGGGAGTCGTTAATCATTAGTCATTAGTCGTTAGCCCTTTTATTCACCATTCACTATTGACCGTTCACCGCTCACAACGGAAAATTTGCCAGCAGCAAGAAAAATTTGGTTGGTTACGAAATTTTCGTAGATTTACGAAAATTTCGTAGAAATGGAAAAATTAACCCACGTTGAAGAAGAAGCCATGCAGGCTGTATGGCGTACCGGCGAAGGCAATGTAAAAGCCTTTATGGAGCGACTTGATGAGGCGCTTCCTTATACAACAGTCGCTTCCACCATTAAAAATCTGGAAAAGAAAGGCTATCTCAGCAGCAGGCTGGTAGGCAATGCTTATCTATATAAACCTGCGGTGAATGAAGACGAGTACAAGAAGAAATTCATGGGCAATGTGGTGAAAGAATATTTTGATAACTCCTACAAAGAGCTGGTGAATTTTTTTGTGGAGCAGAAAAAATTATCAGCCAAAGAGCTTAAGGAAATTATCAGCATGATTGAAAAGGGAAACAGTTAACCTGTAAAACTATTTCTATGTTTTTCATCTTCATTTATATTCTGAAACTATCTGTCAGTCTTTTGCTGGTGTTCTTATTTTATCATTTTGTTCTCCGGAAACTGACATTTTACAACCACAACCGCTGGTACCTGCTGGGTTATACCCTTCTTTCTTTTTTCATGCCTTTTATTAATATATCAACGGTGCTTGAAAAAAATAACTGGAATACTAATGAAGTGGTCACCTGGATACCTGTTATTCATACAACATCAGCGGCTGGTTTGCCGGAAAATATTCCCGGTGCATTTAATGTGTGGGCTGCGGCCATTCTGATAATGGCTGCAGGAATGGTTATCATGCTGGTTCGCCTGTTTCTGCAACTTATCTCTTTTCACAGGATGATGAAAAATGCTTTGCGGGTTAGCACGGAAGACATGAATCTTTACCAAGTTAATGAAAATATTATCCCTTTTTCCTTTGGCAATTCCATTTTCATTAACCGCCACCTGCACAGCGAAAAAGAACTTGAAGAGATCATCTGTCATGAATTCGTGCATGTAAAACAGAGGCATAGCCTTGATATCATCTGGGCCGAATTACTCTGCCTCATAAACTGGTTTAATCCCTTCGCATGGATGCTGAGAAGATCCATTCGTCAGAATCTCGAATTTATTGCTGATAATAAAGTGCTGGAGAATGGCATCAATAGAAAAGAATACCAGTACCTGTTGCTGAAAGTAATAGGTAGCAATCAATATAGTATAGCAACCCAGTTTAATTTTTCTTCACTCAAAAAACGTATAGCCATGATGAACAAGATCAAATCAGCCAAAGTGCATTTACTGAAGTTCCTTTTTCTATTGCCCGTTGCCATAGTCATGCTGCTGGCTTTCAGAAGCAGGTATGAAAAAGTGCAGCAACAGCCACCGGGGATTGCCGGGAATATACTGCGGGATACCGTTCCTGTGACTAAAAAAAATATCCGGAAGATCCCCGAAGAAATTTCTTCGATCAGCCTGTTTCAAAATCAGGAAGATGCTGGTTCTGCCGATCCTGTTAAACAAAAACTCCAGGGTTTGGTATTAGTAAAACGAAAGGATGGGGGAAAGGAGATATATGACCTGGATAGTAAAGAAAACAGGGATGCCTTTGAAAAAAAATATGGAGCAAAACTTGAAGATCTTGTTCCTCCTCCACCGGTACTACCCATTCCTCCAACACCGCTGGTAAATGAAGATAACCCGGGGTTAAAAGACTTTCTGAAAAGAAATCCTGATGTAAAAAATATTGGCTGGGTGTATAATAATATCAAAGAAAATGTGGTGGTGGAGGCTCAGATCTTTAAAAAAGACGGTACCATAGAGAAATATAATTTGAAAGGCGATGCTGACAAAGTCAAAGTGGAAAAGAAATATGGAGAACTGCCTTTGCCACCACCGGTGCCTGTAAAAGATGCTCTGCCTGTTGTACCCGTCTCGCCGGACCGCCCTGTGCAGGTTGCAACTTCAGATACACCTGAAGCCCAAACTAACGGCAACGAAATAAACCTCTCTGGCATAAGCAGCGAGTATGAGATCACAGATAAAAAAGCTGTTATTAAACTGAAAGACGGGACCGTTGAAAAATATAATCTGCAGAATAAAGAAGAAAGAGCTGCTTTTGAAAAAAAATATGGTAAGATCATTAATGTCAATACTAAAATCAATGCATCAGTAGATGTTACGCCGGTGGCAGTGACCGTTAATGGGAAAGCAATAACTTCAACCGTTGCCCCGGTGAGTGTGGTTGGAGTGCACAGCGCAACTACAGTAGTTGCCCCGGTTGTGGTAACGGGAAAACCATCGGCAGTATCAATTACGCCCTCTCCAATAAGGAGCGCTGTTTCCGGAACTACTGTTATTACACCTATGGCCGCCACAGAAGGAGTAACAGTTATTGATGATTACGGGTACACTATCACTGGTAATGAAGATATCATGATAGTCATAACCAATAAAACCACCCGACAGGAACTGGAGGATTATAAGAAGCGAATGAAAGGAAAGGGAATAGAATTATCTTACGATAAGATTGAGTACAATGACAAAGGCCTTCTGGTATCTATCAGCGGGACAATGAAGTCAAAAGATGGCCAGAGCAATTTTGTGGCTACCGATTTTGAGGCATTGGTACTGGCCAGGATCAAAAATGGAGAGAAGAACTGGTTCAAAGTAAGTGTGAAGGATAAAAAAGTAATATAATTGCTTATAACAAAATGAATAGCCTGCTGGTCAATTCTGGCAGGCATTTTTTTAAAGATAATACCAGGGATTCCGCTTGGCCGCCCAGATATATTTCCTGATATTTCTCCAGAAAGCCAGCACCATATAAATAATAATAGGAGAACCCAATGTCAGCAGGGATGCGTACATAAAATACTGGCGGATTTTGCTCGTAGCGATCCCCAGCCTTAAGCCAATGGCTGTGCAAACGCCAAAAGCATTCCACTCAACAAAGTTTTTGAATTTGTTCATAGCACTAAAGTAAAAAAAACGAACCATTCAGCCAATCAGGAGTTATCCAGACTCCTGATTTTCGTATTTTTGCAGCAGTTTTACGGTCAGTAAGTCATAATAGTCGTAAAAGTCATATCAGTTTAGCTGCTTTAATTAACATATTTGACCCATTTGACCATTTTGACTCCGTTTGACGTATTTGACCACAACCTTCAAACTCAATCGAATGATTTTCGACCTCGACCTCATCAAAAAAGTGTACGCTGAAATGCCCGGCAAGATCAATGCAGCCCGGAAAATTGTGGGTAAACCCCTGACACTGACAGAAAAAATATTATACTCCCATTTATCCCATCCGGCCGGTAAACCACATGTACGTGGGAAAGATTATGTGGACTTTGCCCCGGATAGAGTGGCCATGCAGGATGCAACGGCCCAGATGGCTTTATTGCAATTCATGACAGCCGGTCGTTCTACGGTAGCTGTTCCTTCCACAGTTCATTGTGATCATTTGATACAGGCTAAGATCGGGGCTAAAAAAGATCTGCAGCTTGCATTGGAAACAAATCGTGAAGTGTATGATTTCCTCGCTTCCATTTCCAATAAATATGGGATCGGCTTCTGGAAACCGGGCGCCGGAATCATTCACCAGGTAGTTCTTGAAAATTATGCCTTCCCCGGGGGTATGATGATCGGAACAGATTCACATACGCCTAATGCCGGCGGATTGGGAATGATCGCAATAGGTGTAGGTGGCGCCGATGCTGTAGATGTAATGGCGGGTCTGCCATGGGAATTGAAAATGCCAAAGATCATCGGAGTAAAATTGACCGGTAAAATAAGTGGATGGACATCGGCTAAAGATGTGATCCTTTGGGTAGCGGGACAACTTACCGTGAAAGGAGGTACCGGGGCCATCATTGAATATTTTGGTGAAGGAGCTGATAGTTTAAGTGCCACAGGAAAAGGAACCATTTGTAATATGGGCGCCGAAATAGGAGCCACTTGTTCTTTATTTGCTTATGATGACAAGATGAGTGACTACCTCAAAGCAACCGGCCGTGAAGAAATTGCCACATTGGCCGGGAGCATTCGTCAGCATCTTCGTCCCGATACGGAAGTGTATGCCAATCCCGCGAACTATTATGATCAATTGCTCGAGTTAGACTTAAATAAGCTGGAGCCTTATTTGAATGGTCCTTTCACTCCCGACCTGGCTACCCCGATCTCCAAATTAAAAGAAGTAGCGGGAAAAAACGGGTGGCCGGATAAAATTGAAGTAGCATTGATCGGCTCCTGCACCAATTCATCTTATGAAGATATCAGCCGTAGCGCTTCCATTGTGAAAGATGCCATGAGCAAAGGATTAAAAGCAGTTTCTGAATTCACCATAACTCCGGGTAGTGAACAGGTTCGTTATACCATAGAAAGAGATGGCTTCATTAAAGAATTTGAAGATGTTGGCGGTATGGTATTGGCCAATGCATGCGGCCCCTGCATTGGTCAGTGGGCAAGACATATTGATGACCCCAACCGCAAAAACACAATCGTTACTTCTTACAACAGGAATTTTGCAAAAAGAAATGATGGGCTTTCCAGCACACATGCATTTGTCGGTTCGCCGGAATTGGTCACAGCGCTGGCAATGGCCGGAACTCTTTCTTTCAACCCGCTTACGGATAAATTGAAAAATGCAAAAGGTGAAGAAGTGATGCTCAAAGAGCCAACAGGCTTTGAACTGCCTCCAAAAGGATTTGCAGTAGAAGATGCCGGTTACCAGGAACCGGCTAAGGACGGAAGCGGTATACAGGTAAAAGTATCTCCTGATTCAAAACGCCTGCAGTTACTGGAACCATTTAAAGCATGGGAAGGCACCGACCTGAAAGGATTAAAACTTTTAATAAAAGCAAAAGGGAAATGTACCACTGATCATATCTCCATGGCTGGCCCCTGGTTAAAATTCCGGGGACATCTGGATAATATCAGTAACAATATGCTCATTGGAGCTATTAATTACTTTAATGAAAAAACTGATTCTGTAAAAAATCAGCTTACCGGCGAATATAGCCCCGTGCCTGCTACTGCCCGGGCTTATAAAGCGGCAGGAGTCGGCACTGTTGTGGTTGGGGATGAGAATTATGGTGAAGGTTCATCAAGAGAACATGCAGCCATGGAACCAAGACATCTCGGGGTAAGAGCTATTTTAGTAAGAAGCTTTGCAAGGATTCATGAAACCAATCTGAAGAAACAGGGAATGCTTGCACTCACTTTTGCCAACAAAGAAGATTACAATAAAGTACAGGAAGAGGACAGCATTGATATTATCGGCCTCAACACATTTACACCTGGCCAGCCATTAACGGTTATCCTGAACCATGCCAATGGTACCATGGATATTATTACCGTGAACCATACTTATAATGAGCCGCAGATCAGGTGGTTCAAAGCAGGTGGTGCCTTGAATGTGATCAGATCTGAATTTTCAAAATAATTACGTCTCATTCCTGCAAAACCAGGACCGTTACTCTTAAGAAATGTTGGTGAAGACAACCTGATAGGGTTGTCTTCTTTGGAATATTCCTTCCCTGACTCTTTTCTGCCGGTAAAAGTCAGATAATAATAACAAACATTTGAATGCTGTCATGATGAAAATCATGGGAAAACTATGCTATTAATGATACTTTGGTAAGCTGAAATTTTTCAAATAATCAAACCGATACAAGATGAAAAATAATCAAAACAAAATGACGGTTATTATCCTGGCCATTTCACTATTCACAATTCTTAGCATGTCCGGTTGCGGGCAAAATGATAAAACTAAAAAGGCTGATACTGCTACCGGGCCTGTAAAAAATGAAGTGGTAACACCGGTAGTTACTAACGATAGCCGCGATTCTGTTCCTGTGAATACGGTCAACATTGACAAACCAGCAAATACACAGCCGGAAGTAAAAACAGAACCAAAAAAGGAAATAGCGCCTGCTGCAAATACTAAAGTACCCGAACCCGTTAAAAAGCCAACAGTAGTAGTGCCAGTTGTTACCAATAATAAACCTGCTCCCAATACTAATGTAACTCCACCCAACGAAAAACCGGTCGTCAAGCCAGTTGAGACTCCTGTTGTAAAAGTTACCGAACCAATAAAGCCAAAACCTGATACAATGACTAAACCTGTCGAGATTACTAAACCGGTGGTGGTTGTCAACCCTCAACCCGGACCCGGTAACTGGATTGTTCAGGCAAAATATAAAAATATGACGAGTCCTTTTGCGGCAGATAAGTCAACTTATGAACTTGGACAAACAGTTTATGGCACGCACTGCAAATCATGTCATGGGTCTAAAGGAGACGGAAAAGGTCCTAAAGCCTCTCAACTTGACACAGAAATAGGATCTTTCCTAAGCGCTGAATTCCGGGCACAGAAGCCGGGAGAGGTTTACTATAAAACAGCCTTTGGACGCAAGGACATGCCAAAATTTGAGAATAAAATTGCTGATGATGAAGAACGCTGGGCTGTTGTTTATTACATTATGCATCTGAAAAATTGATTGTTATACTAGGCCGGAAAATAGTCGTGGAATCATTTAGCCGCTTTTATATTTGAATCGTGGTTGTCTTATTCATTGCCTTTAGTTGCCGTTGTCAACCCTGTTACCGGAGAGCCAATCTTAATCATTCTACTGATTAAATGGAAGAACATCATACGGGAGGCAGATTTAAATCATATTTTTCCCGGGTTAGTCATCCTACCTTCTCGCAAATTTTTTACCATGAAACATTACCACATCGTCTCCCGGATAGCAATTTATTTGTTGTCGGTAGTTCTAATAGCTTTTGGAGTTTTTTCTTTTGTTTATCCCCGTGATCTATTGGTGTATGTGCCGGTCTCTCTTCCCGGCGGAATTAATTGGGCCTATATAGTAGGTGCCGGGTTCATCCTGGTGGGCTTATCTTTTATAACTAACCAGTATGTAAAATTTACCGGTTACATTTTTGCAGCCTTGCTGCTCATTTTCATCTTAACTATCCATTTGCCCAACTACCTGCATGCAGGGGCCAAAGAAATGCAGAAACTGGCGCTGATCAATATGCTGAAAGATATGGCCATTATGGGTTTTGCCTTGCATATAGCTGCAGGGGCGCATCACCAGCATTTTCACCTGGAAGAAAGTGACTAATGAAAAATGGTCATGAGGTTGTGAAAGGGTTTGTTTCTCATCCTCGCTGCCGGAATCTTAATCAGATCTTACGTTTCAATCTTAAATACTAAATATAATCAAACCCCGAAGCAAATAAAGGACTGTTTTCAGCTGCATTAATTTCTTCCGGTGTCATATTCTGGTAGGATGCCATAATATAAACATCAGAATCTTCAACAAATTTGTTGATCAATCCCAGCCTGCCATACCGGGTCAGGGCCTGGCGCCAGGGACATTTTTCACCCATCCAGAACAGGGCCGATTTTAATTTTTCCTGGGCCAGTAATCCTTCAAACAACTCATGAAGCTGCTTTTCTTTTCCTGTTTTGAAATAGATGCCTTCAAAGGCAAGGAAGATAAATTTTTTCGGATTGAATAACTTGTTGAGCAGGGGAATGCGGGGAACAAGGTTTAGAATTATTTTCCCCATAAACCCCGGCATTTTATTGATCACCCAATGTGCTTTATGAAACTGGCATCCGGCCACAATTTCATTATTCTCCCTGATCACATAATAATTGTCGTGCATAAAAAGATAATCAAACTGCACCAGTGCATGCTGGCGGTATTGATCTTTTAATAAGGCAAGCACTTCCTGTTTTTCCTGCTCAGTAATAACCTGCCGGATCTTTTTGGATTTTTTCGGAAAGAACCGGCTGAACCCTGCCGTTTTAATAGTGCCGATGGTATGATAACCTGCCGACTCAGCAACTTTATAAGAGCTTTTATTTCCTCTTTCAACAAATCCCACAAAGATGGTTTTCGCCCGTTCGCCTTCACGTATAGAACTCATTACCTCTATAGCCAACCGCTTTATAACTCCTTTTCCACGGATTGCAGGCGAGGATGCAAAATACCGGGTATAATAATAGTTAAAAGGTTTACCGGCCACGGTTACCTGTGGATTGCAAAACACAGCTGTAGCCATTATTTTTTCTTCTTCAGTTATAAAAACAAGGTAAGGGTTCGTGATGTATTTGAAATGCTCGGGAGTATTTTTATGTTCATAAACTGCCCCATCGCTTCCCCATGAAATACTGTCTAAAAATTCAATGGCCTCCCTGGATATTCCATGTTCTTTCCAGATGGAAAAATTGCCGTCGGTTAATAATAAAGTTTTTCCCATTTAGTGATCATTTAAGCTTGTTATCAATCCGTGCAATGATATATTTTGAATAATGTCTTAACTCATTTATTTCTTTCGTGTCTGCAATTTTCAGTTATCCGCATTCCAGCTGATTTTGAATTCCTTTGGTTTAAAAATGGAAACATCCGCCACTGATACTGCTTTATCACCGGGCAGGATAATCGTTGCTTCGCAGGCATTGATAATATCTTTTTCAATATCAATCCCGGGCATTACCATAATCAGCATCAGGCCCTTTCCGGTGAGGGTAAAGACACCCACATTGGTAATATAAAATATTTTCTTGCCCGACTTCAATCCCTCTGCACCGTTAAATGTAACCTGGTCAACCTGCCTGACAAACTTTGGTTTCCCCTTTTTTGATAATTGCAACTTATCCCCTTTGATTTCAAAGTTTCCACCTGACATCCAGGTACCTATAAAAAAAACAATCTTTGCACCTGAAGCAATATCAGGGAAACCGCCGGCTCCCACATATTCCGTAATTTTTTCCCCTCTTTTTGAAGCATTGACATTTCCACGGCTATCGATCTGCAAAAATCCTAATATGGCCGCATCCAGATCATTCAGGTAACGGTGAAATGTTTCAGTAGAAGATTCAAGATGCTGCGGATTGACGGAAGCACCGAAAAATACTCCCGCTGCAGGAAGGCCTCCATAAGCTCCGGCCTCGGTGGTAAAATTAATGTCATGGTGCAGGTCATACTTTATTAACTGGCTGACAACTTCCTCCGGGAAGCCAACACCAATATTTACCAAGCCACTTTTTTTTGTTTCTTTTACAAAAACCATTGCCCCTAATCTGCCAAGTAAATGATCTGTTTTACCTCGTACAGGAGTAATTTTCAAAAACCGGTTAATGAATCTGATTTTCGTAATTGCCTCAACCGGGTCTCCTTTAGAACCGGGAGTAAACATGGGCCAGAATTTTTCCTGTTTCACACTGGCTGTTTGTTCGTTATAGGGATGAACCACGATATAATCTATATCAGCAGCCGGCATACTTATCATCGCTTCGTTTTTGGGTATTATTGCTGAAACGGTTGCCATGACCTTGCCTCCATTGGCTTTTGCAGCTTTTGCTGAAAATTTATTTTCGGAAATCGTGGCGGCATGATGAAAATAAATATTTCCTTCCTTGTCAGCATAGGGGGCAGAGAAAAATGCAATTTCAATAGGCGGCATACTGTACCTTAATAAATCGCCATCAACACTTACTAATTTATTTTTTGCATCGGCAGATATTGCAGTACCGCTTCCGGTGCGGGGATCAAATAAAGTATGCAAGCCAACGATTGAAGAATAATAACCCTTTGGATCATCCCTGCCCATTTCTTCCAGTATAAAAGACATTACACCCTGCGGAAGTGCATGTAATTCCAATTTCCCTTCTTCAGCCAGTTTCAACTGGGCTTTAGCCGTTTCATGATGCCCGGTAATATAACATTTCAATAATCCCTCAAGTCCGATTTCTTCCACAGTCCCGGGTACTTTTCCCCTGCCACCCTGTGCAGCAATATTTATCCATGTCAGTTCCCGTGGATGACCAGTTTTCTGAAATTGTTCCCGGATAGCCCAGAAAAAAACGGAACATCTTGCATTGCCGGCAATTCCACTACTGATGCATACTGATCCGTCCGGGATCAGTGAAGCAGCACGCCGGGCAGTGATAAATTTTGCTGAAACATTTTCACCGGGAAGAAAATCGAGATTCTTTTTATTCCAGTTCAGTCTCCAGCGGATGAGATGACCAATCGTTTTAGTCTTTTCGAAAAGCGTCATAAACTTTTCCTGTTTAAAAAGATATACTGCCTTCACGGAATGCTGTAGATTCAATAATGGCATTGATAAGATAAGGAACTCCCTTGTCCATACTTTGAATGGCATTTTTTATTGCCTGTTCAAATCCGTCAATAGAATCTGTTCTTTCTCCATCAGCTCCAAATGATTTTGCGATCAGATGGTAATTGGAACGGGGTATAACAGTAGCAGTGTCAGCTCCCAATAAAGTTACCTGCTCCCGTGCCACCTGGGCCCATGATCCATTGTTCCCAACAATAGCACAAACCTTTAACCCCAGTTTGGTAAACGTATCAAATTCGGTAATACTATAACCGGCACTTCCGTCTCCATATACAATAAATACATAATCTCCGGGATTGCATAAGGCAGCTCCCAATGCAAAACCACCACCTGCTCCCAGTGTGCCGAATAAACCGGCATCGAGCCATCCCAGTGGTTTCCTGGGGTGAAGAATATAAGAACAGGTAGCTGCAAAATCACCCCCGTCAGCAATGAAGATCGAATTTGAGGGTAACAGGTTTTCCATTTTTTGAAATAAAGAAACGGAGTTGATGCCATTTCCGTTTAGTGCCGCCATTTCATTTATTTCCAATTCTCTTTTATCTTCCTGCTCTTTCAATTCCTTTTTCCAGTCATCCCATGAAGGCCAGGTGGATATTTCTTTTTGTAATGAAATAATACAATGGGCCGGGTTGCAATGAATCGTTTGTTGAGGGTTAATATTCTTCCGGAGTTCAGGCTTATTCAGATTAATAGTAATCTTTTTGGCTTCCCGTGAAAATCCTTTTCCATAATTAAGACGAAAATCAACAGGCAGCCCTGCCAGGATAACCAGGTCGGCGTTTTTTAATGCTTCTTTTCTCTTATGATGGAAATGAACAGGGTTGTTTTGCCCCAGCAGACCTCTTGACATGCCGCTTAAGTAGGTGGGGATGCCGGTTGTGTTGATTGCTTCAGCTAATTCAACAGCCAGGGTAGGATCAAACATGGCCCCGCTACCCATAACCAGCACCGGTCTTGAAGACTGATTGATCATACCAGCCAGTTTCTTCAACTGCCGCTTTGTTGCAACAGGGGTATGATTTTTTTTTGCTGCAGGAAGTGATTTTTGTTCCACAACTTTAAAAAGCCTGTTGACATGATTTTGGATATACCATTGAATAGCTTTCTTTTTTAAGCTATTGTTCTTTTTGTTATGGTTTGAAGAATACCAGTCCCTGACAATTGCTTCATCATACAATATATCAGCAGGGCATTCCATAAAAACCGGGCCGGGGACCCCATTACTGGCAATTGATATTGCCTGCTGCACTGCCTGACCCAGTTGTTTTAATCTTGAAATTTTAAATATTTTTTTTACCAATGATTTTACGATGGAGACCTGGTCAATATCCTGGAGAGCGCCCCTGTTGCGGAGCAGCGTCGCTGTTGCTCCTGCAATTATCAATACTGATGATTGTGCCAGTTCCGCATTTTTTATTGGAGTAATGCAATTGGTAATACCCGGCCCTGCGGTTACAACCGCTACCCCCGTAACACCGGTTAACCTCGATACAGCATCCGCGGCAAAGACAGCGGTGGCTTCATTTCGCACATCAATAACCCTGATCCCGGCTTTCTCAGCCTCAATATAAACCGGGGATACATGTCCGCCGCAAAGAGTAAATAAAAATTTTATTCTTTGCTCTTTCAATGCCAGAGCAATTATGCCGCCACCATTCATAATTAAATTTCTTTTTAAATGTAATGAAAATCATTTTGAAATATTATGATGAAGAAAAAAACATATGAAATACCTGAAGTTTTAAACCTTAACATCTATCCGGACTTGTTTTTTCATGGGTTCAAATATTAGTGATGGAACAATTTCTTTCAGGAGATATAACATGAATTTTTTAAGACTCCGGAAATAGATAACTTGTATAAAATAAAATGAATCATGTGCAGGTTATTATTCTTTTTTCTCCTTGTATCATTTTTGCCGGGTAATTTGCCGGCACAGCCTGCTAAAAACAAAATTGGCAAAAGAAAAAAACTGGAAGTAATTGCCTACTACGCAGGGGGTCCTGCTACTATGGACAGTTTCCCGGTTGAAAAACTGACACAGATCATTTTCAGTTTTTGCCATTTACAAGGAAACAGGTTGTATGTATCCAATGCCCGTGATAGCACGACCATCCGGAATCTTGTGCTGCTTAAAAAAAGAAACCCCGGTTTAAAAGTATTACTGTCAATGGGAGGTTGGGGAGGATGTTTTACCTGTGCTGCTGTTTTTTCAACCCCTGAAGGCAGAAAAGAGTTTGCAAAGTCTGTAAAAGAAGTAAACGATTATTTTTATACAGACGGTATAGACCTGGACTGGGAGTACCCCGCCATACAAGGTCCGCCTGGTCATCCCTTTTCAGCTACTGATAAATTCAGCTTCACGGCGCTTTTGCAGGAGCTTCGCAAAGCGCTGGGCAAAAAAAAGGAAATAAGTTTTGCTGCAGGTGGATTTTCATTTTACCTGGAAAGTTCGGTTGAATGGGAAAAAGTAATCCCGCTTGTTAACAGGGTAAACCTGATGACCTACGACCTGGTACATGGTTATAGTTCCGTTACCGGGCATCATACAGCTTTATATTCCACCCCCGGACAAAAGGAGTCAACCGATCATGCTGTAAGCTGGCTCCGGTCAATTGGGGTTCCTGCCAGAAAACTGGTTATTGGTGCAGCTTTTTATGCAAGA
>JBGPKR010000013.1:0-40413 GCA_041486045.1 Chitinophagaceae bacterium
AAAAAACACGGTAAATATTCCTGGGGCCACTTCATCCTCTTACACGATCACAGGTGCAACAGCAAGCGATGCAGGAAGCTATGATGTAGTGGTAACCGGTACTTGCGGAACAGTTACATCAAATGCAGCAGTCTTAACCGTGAATCCGATAACTGCAATTGCAACTCAACCCAATTCACAAACTGTTTGTACAGGAACTAATGTTACATTCTCTGCAACTGCTAACGGAGCATCTCTTGCTTATCAATGGAGAAAAAACACGGTAAATATTCCCGGGGCCACTTCATCTTCATACACGATCCCGGGTGCAACGGCAGGCGATGCCGGAAATTATGATGTTGTAATCACAGGTACATGCGGTGTGCTGACATCAACTGCTGCAATATTAACCGTGAATACAAATGCAGCCATCACAACTCAGCCCGCTTCACAAACAGTTTGTGCCGGAACTAACGTTACTTTCTCTGTCATTGCAACAGGAAGCAGTCTCACTTATCAGTGGAGAAAAAACAGTGTGAGTATCGCAGGCGCAACCTCATCTTCATACACAATCACGGGTGTAACTACAGGTGATACCGGAAACTATGATGTAGTAGTGGTGAGCGGTTCATGTACACCACCTGCAACTTCGAATGTTGCAACACTAACGGTAAACCCATTACCCTCATTTACTCTTGGGAATATTCCTTCGTTTGTTTGTATTTCCGATAGCGCATTTACATTAACTGCATCGCTGACCGGTGGAACCTGGAGCGGAACCGGGGTACAGGGAAATAAATTTTCCCCATCAGTTGCAGGTGCCGGTAGTTTTACAATCACTTATACGGTAACCAATTCATTTGGCTGCACCAGTTCGGTATCAACTACTATTGCAGTTAACGAATGTGCGGAAAGACATAGAACATTGATTACAAAAGATGCTGTGATTATTTATCCAAATCCAAATATGGGAAAATTCAGTATTAAGATGAACAGCGACCTGTACAGTAAATTAGGAATGCGGGTTTATAGCAGCGATGGAAAACTGGTGAAAACGCAGGAGTTCTCCGGTTTAATTTATGGCAGCATCATTCCGGTTGATCTGCAATATCTGCCGGGCGGAGTTTATCTATTGTACTTATATAATAATAATGGCGGCCAGTTAATACATAATACATTCAAAATAGTAATAGGCCGATAGTGTGAATTATTAATCTATGAAACAAAAATTAAAACCATAAAGATCATTGACCTGTGGGGCCGTTTATTATGGAAGAAAAACACAAATGGCTTATTACAGGTCCAGACTCCCATTCAACAATTGCCGGATGGATTATATCTGCTGGAAGTGAGTGACAGGAATAGGAACCGCCGGTTACAAAAATTCATAAAAGCATCCCATTAGCCCTTTTCTTTTCATGCTCAAAAGACCCGTTGTAGTTTCGGCGGGTCTTTTTATTTTTGAGGAAAGTTTTTAAAATGAACAAAGAAATGCAATCCATCATCCGCAACCTGCAAAATACATTAAGCGGCGAGCCGTGGTTTGGCAGGCCCGTGTATACGATCCTGGAAGAAGTGGATGTGTCCAAAGTCTATATCAATCCCGGTAACTCAGGTCATTCATTAATTGAATTGTTATACCACATGATCACCTGGGCCGGTTTTACACTGGGAAAACTGGATAATAACGCAGATGCTGATCTTACCCAATCTGAAGATCTGGACTGGCGGGAAATAAATCCTGCCATTCATTCATGGACGGCCGGCCTGGAAAAATTCAGGAAAATTCATGAAAAAATTATTTCAATACTGGAAACCAAAGAGGATGACTTTCTTTCCGGGATGGTGGAGGGCAGAGAGTTCAATTACCGTTTTATGCTAAATGGACTCATCCAGCATAATATTTATCACCTCGGGCAGGTAGCTTATGTAAAAAAATTGCTCCGTTAATCATTATCCTTTTCTTTTTCATCATTCGTTTTTAAAAAAGCTGCTCTTTTCGGGGCGGGTACCGGGATATGATCGCCTTTCAGGCCATGCCATAACACGATATTGAATTCCATATCCGGGATGGCATCTTCTTTTGCAAAATCAAATAGCTCTGACCGCCTTTGCCACTCATTGACAGCCACATTTTTTTCAGTAAGGTCAACATTAGCGGACACTGAAGTAAAAGGAGTAAGATCGGCTGCAGAAGTAAAGCATCTCCACATCGGTTCTGCTGCTGCATCATATTGTGACATGGGTTGCAAACCCAATATCAGTTCCATGGTCCGCAACATAGAAGAAGTGGAGTAAGCAGTATGATCCACAAAACCTCTTTTTATAAATCCACCGGCCACATAAGCTGTAGTACGGTGAGCATCCACATGATCGGAACCGTTTTGTGCATCATCTTCAATGATAAACACGGCGCTTTCTTTCCAGATGGGGCTATGGCTTAAGTACTCAATAAACATCCCTACTGCCAGATCATTATCAGCAACATGGGCGTAGGGACTTGGTTTGTCTTTTCGTAATCCTTCCGTATGATCATTACCAAAACGCATGGAATTAAATTGCGGCACGGAATTATTTGCCAGCAACGAATCAAATTCTCTTTTCCATTGATAAAACCGGCTGGTGTCTCTGACTGCCAGGTTCCACCCGGTATAATAAGGACAGAAATGTTTATCCAGCACCGGTATATTAGCCTTTACTGCATCGGTAAACTCGCCGTAGCTGCGGTAGGAAATATTTTTTTTGCTGCATTGGTCCCAGATGTACAATTTATTATTGGCTACTGCCCTTAATCCTTCACCGTCATAATTACCGCCACGGCCGCCATAGCTGCTAGGCCAGGTTTTTTCCAAATAATCAGTGGCATAGGCTCCCATACTCCATTCATGCCCGTCAGCACTTACTTCCCCGTCACAATAAAAATTATCGAGCAATACAAATTCCTTTACCAATTTATGCAGGTTGGGTGTTACTCTTTCTCCGAACAACAGGAGACTGGTATCTCCATTTCCGCCGGGCACATCGCTCAAGACCTGGTCATAGGTCCTGTTTTCTTTAATGAGGTAAAAAACATGCCTGATCGGCGACGCATCACCCACTTTCATGGGAATGGGATTGCCAGATGCTCCTTTACTCATCAGTTCCTGTTCTTTAATATAAGGTGTGTTATGATATACTGCCCGGGAATAAACGCCTAATTGGCTTTCGGTCGGCTCATTAATAATACTCATGGTTCCTTTAAACAAACCGCCGATATACTGCACTTCAACAGGTTTGGTTTTATCGCCGCCCTGGTAAATCACTTCTTCTCTTTTCCTCATCGGGTTTGGGCCATATGGATTTGCCTGCGATGAGAATCCTTTGCCATTACTCACATAAATTTTTTTGCCGATTACTTTAACATTGGTAGGATACCAGCCGGTTGGAATAAATCCCTTGCTTTTGCTAAAACCGGGATTGCTGATATCAAACACGGACAGGCAGTTATTGTCAGCATTGGCGATATACAAAGTTTTTTCGTCTGTACTTAATGCAAGGCCATTACTGGTAGAACCAGCCGGTGAATCCGGGTATAACGCTGCATTTAATGTTTCAAGAACTTTTCTCTGCCTCACATCAATGACAGAAACAGAATTATCATTGGCGTTGGCTGCAAAGAGATAGCTCCCGTTTTGTGTTAAACATAATTCATTGGGGTTATCTCCCACTTGAATTTCCCCCGAAAATTGGTTGGTTTGTGTATCCAGTATTTTGACTTTATCGCACCCCCAGCAACTGATATACAGTTCTTTTTTATCAGGTGAAAGCAGGCAGGCATATCCTTCTCCCCCCAAAGGAATCTGAATGGTAATAGCTTTACTTGCCAGGTCAATAATATATAATGAATTATTTTCTTTGGTAACAACATAGAGCAGGTTCCGGGCATCATCAATTTCTATTCCTGTGGGAGAAATTTTTTCCGGCCATCTTTTACCAAGCAGTATACTGTCTGTAAGCACCAATTTGTTTTTCTTTACCTCATATTTCAATACCTGGTTGTCATTCCCTGCCGATGTATATAAAGTTTTTCCATCGCTGCTGAATTTTAATCCGTACCAGGATTTGGGTATTACTATTATATCAAGTACTTTCTCTTTTTTTGTATCAATTAACTGAAGCGATTGCACACTCTGCCCGTTATTTGTAACAGCTATTAATTTTTTGGAAGGGGAAACAGCCATATTTAATGGCAGATCGCCCAGTGGCAGGCTTTTGCCGACCGGGCTGAGGCCCCAGCCATTCGGAAGCTGTACTTTTTTTGATTCTATCTCCTGCAATGTTTGAGCATTTGCAGAAAAATAAATGACAGGCACTATAAGAATGATAAGCAACTTTTTCATATTCATTGATTGTTGGCTAAAGATACAACCTGCCCGTCATTACGCCCCAACAGGAAAAACCCCTTAAACCAGATAAAAAAACCTTCCGCATTTTTTAGATGCCCTATATCTTTTCTCTATGGCTGTCCATGGTTCCTATTTCTGGAAGAAAGCCCCTTTTATTAAACTTTTATCGGGCATGATTGCCGGTATCATGCTGCAATGGCATTTTCAGGCGGCTGCAAAAGCCTGGTGGTTTGTCATGATAGCAAGTGTTGTGGTTTTGGCGGGTTTCTTTTTTATCCCATTTTTCAATCGTTATAAGCTCTTTTTTATTTCAGGCATAGCCGCTACTTCTCTTTTTCTTTCCATCGGTGCCCTGTTGTCCTGGCATAAAGATATCCGGAACGATCCCGGCTGGTTTGGAAATCTATATAAAGAAAAAGATGCTCTTGTTGTGACGCTGGATGAACCGCTGACAGAAAAAACAAAATCTTTTAAAGCAAATGCAACAGCAAATTATTTGTTGCAAAACGATAAAACAATTTTTGTAAATGGAAAAGTAATTGTTTACATTAAAAAAGATTCTTCTTTACCACAGCTTGCTTATGGTTCAAAAATCATTTTTAAAAAACCATTACTGGAAATAAAGAGCTCCGGCAATCCGGGAGGATTTGATTATAAACGATACGCATTGTTCCAGGGCATCACTCACCAGGTATTTTTGAAACGGGATGAATTTGAGTTGCTTGATGGAAAAAAAGAAAACCGGTTCAAAAAATTTATTTTCTCTGCCCGCGAAAAAGTTTTGGCTATACTGCGAAAAAATATTCCCGGAGGTAAAGAACGTGGATTGGCTGAAGCTTTGCTGATCGGGCACAAAGATGATCTTGACCAGACCCTGGTTCAATCTTATACTAATACCGGGGTGGTACATATCATTGCCATTTCAGGTTTGCATCTTGGGCTGATCTATTGGCTGCTGGTTCAATTATTCAAACCTTTGCAAAAAAGCCTGTCCGCCGGGGCGGGAAAAAAATTAAAATGGTTTCGCCCTTTTTTTATTATCACCGGTTTATGGCTATTTAGTTTGCTGGCAGGTGCCCAGCCTTCCGTATTGCGATCGGCTTTAATGTTTACCTGTCTCGTATTAGGAGATGGCCTTGGAAAACGAAGTTCCATATTCAATACACTTGCAATTTCTGCTTTTATTCTTTTATGCATTAATCCTTACTGGTTATGGGATGTAGGGTTCCAGTTGTCCTATGCCGCTGTATTAAGTATTATTATTTTCATGCGTCCCATCTATAACTGGTTTTATATAAAAAATAAGGCTCTTGATTTTATCTGGAAGCTGAATGCAGTAACGTTAGCGGCCCAGGTACTTACTGTTCCTTTAAGTATTTATCATTTTCACCAGTTTCCCAATTACTTCTTGCTGACCAATTTTGTGGCTGTGCCTTTGTCCAGCCTGATCGTACTTGGAGAAATATTTTTATGCGCCGTTGCATGGATACCGGCATTCGCAGTATTGGCTGGTAAATTACTCAGTTGGATGATCTGGCTGATGAACAGCTGGATTGAAAGAATTGAATTGTTGCAGTTTTCCCTATGGGACGGACTGCAGATCAATATCATCCAGGCCATATTGATCATTATTTTTACTGTTTGCATCAGCTATTGGCTGATGGAAAAAGTGAAGCGGGGGTTGTTGCCTGGCCTGCTTGTATTGCTTGGGTTCATTGCATTACGTACATATTCTTTTATCAATGCCAACCGGCAACAGAAAATAATAGTGTACAATGTGCCGCAACGAAGGGCAATTGATTTTATTGATGGCAGAAATTATTTCTTTGTTGGTGATCCCGGTTTGACAGCTGACGACTTTGTAAGAAACTTCCACCTGAAGCCTTCGAGGATTCTTTTTCGCATTACCCTGTCCAATTCATTGGATCATTTCCGGCAAACCGGTAATTACATTCACTTCATCAATAAAAACATTCTGTTGCTTGATTCATCAATCAGTTTTCAGCCGACCAATAATAAGCCGGTGATTGATCTGCTGCTGATTTCAAAAAACCCCGGGTTGTATATGGCGAAGCTGGCTTCTGCGCTTACTATTAAACTGGTTGTCTTCGATGGATCTGTACCACCCTGGAAGACCAGTTATTGGAAAAAAGATTGCGACTCACTGCACATTCCTTACTATGATGTAACTGCGAAAGGTGCTTTTGTAATGAACCTGCGGTGACTTACCTTTGCGCCTTGCCTGCCGAAGCTTTAGCAAAGGCATGGCTTCCCGGACGATTCGCCTGCCTTTCAACCAACTATTTTATGACCAAAAAGATTCATTTTGCACTTATTTCTGTTTTTTATAAAGACGGGCTGGAGAACATAATAAATCTGCTGTCAGAGCTTGGTGTTACCATTTACTCCACCGGGGGCACACAATTATTTATTGAAAAACTGGGAGTAAAAGTCATCGCGGTTGAAAGTCTTACGTCTTATCCTTCTATTTTAGGCGGCCGGGTAAAAACTTTACATCCCTCTGTTTTTGGCGGCATACTGGGAAAAAGAGATGACGCAACGCATGTGCAGGAAATGAAACAGTACAATATTCCTGAAATTGACCTGGTGATTGTTGACCTCTATCCTTTCGAAGAGACGGTTGCATCAACAAGTGATGAGAAAACCATTATTGAAAAGATTGACATCGGCGGGCCATCAATGATAAGAGGAGCAGCAAAAAATTATAAAGATGTGGTCGTAGTTGCTGCAAAGAAAGATTATGCGGAACTGGGGCAGTTATTGAAGGTACAAAAAGGGGAAACAACAGTAGAACAAAGAAGATCATTTGCTGTTAAAGCCTTTGATGTTTGTACGGCTTACGATACAGCCATATCAAATTATTTTCATCAGCTATCAGTGATTACTCCTTTTAATAAAGAAGAAAAAATTCTTCGTTACGGGGAGAACCCACATCAGAAAGCAGTATTCTTTGGCAACCTTGATGAGATCTTTGAACAGTTGAACGGGAAAGAACTTTCTTATAACAATCTTGTCGACGTTGACGCTGCTATTCAGTTAATCGGGGAGTTCGTCTCTCCCCTTCTCCACTCCGTGGAGAGGGGGTCGGGGGGTGAGGTCTTCGCTATCATTAAACATACCAATGTATGTGGTGTAGCTCAACGTACAACAATAAAAGAAAGCTGGGATGCTGCCCTTGGCGGCGATCCGGAATCAGCATTTGGCGGTGTATTAGTTTGTAACGGAACGATTGATAAAGCAGCTGCTGATGCCATCAATGAAATTTTCTTTGAAGTATTGATAGCCCCGGCTTTTACTGAAGATGCATTAGCCGTTTTAAAATCAAAAAAAAACAGGATATTATTGAGAATGAAGTCTGAGGTCAGAAGTATGAGACCCGAAACACATCGCTCAATTCTTAATGGCATACTGATTCAACGTGCTGATGAAGGAAATTATGCTGAATGGAAGGAAACAGGCGGAAGAGAAACAACTGCAACTGAAAAAGAAGACCTCGCTTTTGCCAATATTGTTTGCAAGCATTTAAAATCAAATGCCATTGCATTGGTAAAAAACAAACAACTCATTGGCAAGGGTTGCGGGCAAACCAGCCGTATTGATTCCTTGCGGCAGGCCATTGAAAAAGCCAGGCAATTCAATTTCGATCTGCATGGGGCAGTCATGGCCAGCGATGCATTCTTTCCATTCAATGATTGTGTGAAGATGGGGCATGAAGCCGGCATCACAGCCTTCATTCAACCAGGCGGTTCTATTCGTGACAATGACTCCATTGAATATTGCAAAACAAACAACCTGGCGATGATAATAACAGGAATGAGACATTTTAAACACTAAAGTCAATAACTCCCCTTCAGGGGCTGGGGGCATGAACATTTTTGATTTTCATAAAACCATTCTGCAATCTTCCACCGATTCTTTAAAAAAATTATCGGTATTTAATCCTTTAACCATCCGTAAAAAAGGATCAAGGTCGAAAGCCATTTTTGCACTCGCATTGGTTTGTATCTTATGGGGCACCACCTGGCTGGCATCCAAAGAAGGGGTAAAACGTATGCCGGCATTACAAATGGCCAGTATCCGCCAGATCATTGCCGGGCTGTTGTATGTTGGTTTCTTTTTAATAAAAGGAGTAAAATTGCCGAAGGGAAAAGAGTGGGTACCTGTATTGGTGCTGAGTTTATTGAATTTTATATTAAGCAACGGACTCAGCACCTGGGGAGTAAAATATATTTCTGCCGGTCTCGGTTCGATCATGGGCGCCATCTTTCCTTTATGGCTGGTAGTGATCGGATTGTTTTCTGCCAAAGGGAAAATTCCAACCAAAGCCATTGCAGGACTGATACTCGGGTTTGGCGGGGTATGTATTATTTTTTACGAACACCTCGACGACTTTTTAAACGCTGAATTTCGTTTCGGGATTATTTTATCACTCATTGCCACCTGGACCTGGGCCTTCGGTACATTATACACCAAAAAACAGGCAGCTAATTTTAATCCTTATTTCAGTTTGGGTCTACAAATGCTGATTGCAGGAGTCTTGTTATTTACAGTTACAAATATTCTTGGGATCCGTCATTTCAGGGACGGCAGTATAATTAAATATGCAATTCCAATAGCACAAATTCCGTGGCAATCATGGGGCGCCATTGCATACCTTGTCATCTTCGGTTCGTTGATTGCTTTTATATGTTACCTGTACGCCCTGCAGCGTTTACCAACTGAACAGGCCTCCATCTATGCTTATGTTAATCCCATGGTAGCTGTATTAGCCGGATGGATAGTGCTGAATGAAAAAGTAACCGTGTTTATAGCAGTTGGAGGATTGGTTACGTTGCTGGGTGTTTATTTGGTCAATAAAGCTTTTAAATCTGTTCCGGCACCTGAACAACCGGAAGCGGAAGGAGTTTAATGCAGGAAATATTGCCTGTCCATTCCTTCGTTATCTACCTGGTCTTTTACAAAAGGTATCTGAAAGTAAATCCTGCCGATAAATTCTTCATACACTTCCCGCCAGCCGGCAAATCTTCTGTGGGTTCCTAAAAAAGTATTATGCCAGATTGTTATCATCGTACCGTTCACAGATTTTATAATATTGAAATATTGCAACATTTCTTCCAGTGCCTGTTCAGGAGTTTGTTTCTGTTCGTAAAAAGAATTAGCATCCATGTAGCAAAAGGGATACAATTGCAGTCCGGTCTTTTCTTCTTTTTCAAGGTCATACCAGTAAAAGGATGATGCAACTGATGCCCGGAAGCCATTGATGCTGCCATATCCCATTGAATAGTCAGAATAGATGCCTGCTTCAATCAATTGCCTGAAGGTTTGCGGTAAAGTGAATCGTATAAAATGCTGGCGGGAACATTGCGCCTCCACTCCTATTTCATATTGTAACAGGTCCATTTCTTTTTTTATCAGTTCCGGCCTGTTGCCACTTTGCCAGGAAGGATGCAGGCCGGCATATAAATGAGGCTGCGGGATTTTTGTCCATTCAGGTTCTTTTTCAAAAAAATTCCTGATACATTCCTGCCATTCCTTATTGAATGGTGAAATGTTTTTGTCATACCTGCCATTCTTTTGAGACACCAGGAAGAAAATATTAGCATCAAGATAATGATACCTTTTGTGCAGATCCTTTATCTGAAAAAGTGAATCATACGGATCTTCAAGCACTCCTTTTAACACATTCTTCCTTTCTTTCACTTCCCAAAAATCCCCTTTTAGTACAGACCGGCAATACCCACCCCATGTTTTCCGCCATGATTTATGTTTGTAACAAAAGGCTTCATCAATATCATAGGTTGGAAGAAAGGTGAATGGTGAGTAGTGAGTGGTGAATGACGGGAATTTCTGCTTCAACTTTTCTTTAAAATACTGAAGCCAGATATTGATTAGCGGCAGATGCAGAAAATTTTCTTTGAATGCCAGCGAATTTTCAAGGGCATAGCGGCCATACTTGTCTTTCTGCTGTGGCAGGTATTCTTCATACCGGCTTAACAAATAAAAAGAAGCGGCAAAAATGTCAAATGGGAAATCGCCTTCTGATTTAAAGAAGGCCTTGCTGTTATTTACTACAAAGCACTCCGTGTTTTGCTGCCTGATCTCTTTTTCAAATAATAACGGGTGGGGGCAAAGCCAGTATTCATCCTGACTTATTCTTTCACTGCTGTAATTGATTTTTTGATCCCCGGAATTTTTAAATTCAACAATATTGCCAGTTAATCTGAATTCAGTTGATCCGATTTCTTTCCCGATGAAATGGACAATGTCACTGAGCCGCGGAGTTATTGTATTACTGAAGATGATCACAAAATGAAGATACTTATTGGTTGCCGTATTTCTCTTTCCATAGCTGGTTAAACGACTTCTTTGGAAACTCCATTTTACCACGGTGTGCCGACCAGCCCTTTAGCAATGTATTGACGATCCATTTTTTGGTACTGCCTCCCGCCATGTTCATCCATTTACGCCGGAGCATTCCCTGTTTCCACATTTTCCAGGCCATTCGTTCTGCAAAACCACTATGACCTTTTTCAACAGCTTCGTGCCGGTTCTCCAGCAATAGTTCATGCAAATTAATTTTCACGGCACATACTTCCGTACAATTGCCGCAGAGAGAAGAAGCATAACTGAGATGTTTCCATTCTCCCATATTTTTTAAATGGGGAGTAATGACTGATCCGATCGGGCCGCTGTAAGTGGCAGCATAAGTATGGCCCCCGATATTTTTATACACCGGGCAGGCATTTAAACAGGCGCCGCAGCGGATACAATACAAACTTTCCCTTTGTTTCTCATTGGCGAGAATATGAGTACGGCCATTATCCAGCAGGATCACATACATATCTTGTGGTCCATCGGTTTCCGCAGATTGCCTGGGCCCTGTTATTATCGTATTATACACTGTTACTTTTTGCCCGGTTCCATATGTTGCCAGCAAGGGCCAGAACAAGCCAAGATCTGTTAAGGAAGGAATTACTTTTTCAATGCCTGCCACAACAATATGTGTTTTAGGAAAAGCACAACTTAATCTTGCATTGCCTTCATTCTCCGTTATGGCTATGCCACCGGTATCGGCAATGATAAAGTTGGCGCCGGTTATCCCCACTTCCGCCTGAACATATTTATCTCTCAAAATTTTTCTGGCAATCAACGTTAATTGCTGGGGTGTGGCTTTGGGGTCCGTACCTAATTTTTCGGCAAAGAGTTTGGCTACATCTTCTTTGCTTTTGTGCATGGCAGGGGTTACGATATGATAAGGAGGTTCGCCGTCCAATTGCTGAATATATTCTCCCAGGTCAGTTTCCACACTTTCAATTCCATGTTTTTGCAAAAAATCATTCAGGTGAATTTCTTCCGTTACCATGCTCTTGCTCTTCACCAGTGTTTTGCAATTTTTTGCTTCGCAGATTTTTCGAATAGCATCAAGGGCCTGTTGTGCATCTTCCGCCCAGATCACTTTGGCGCCACGTTTGATAATAGCGGCTTCAAAGTTTTCCAGTTGTTTATCCAGGGTTTCAATGGCCTTCCATTTAATGTTCTTTGCTTTTTCTCTTGCCAGATGAACATTGGCAAACTGTTCCTTACCCTGCGGCACCACAGCATTATACTTACCGATATTGAAATTGATTTTCCGGCGGTGCTCCTTATCCGCCGCTTTGATGGTGCTCTTGACAATAAACCGGGAAGCTGTTTCTTTCACGATGTGATTTTGTTTTTACTGCTTTTATCTGCCTTGAGTTTAGCTACTTTATCCAATGCATTATAAAACTCAATCCCAAATTTTCGTATCAATGGTTCTTTTAAAAATTCATAGGTTGACACCTGCAATTTTTTCCCCAATCCGCAGGCCGGGTTACATAATTTTTCTCTCGGTTCATAATTAACCCTGTCATGATCATCTTTCTTACCCTTATGTACAATAACGGGGAACAAATGGCAACTGACAGGTTTTTTCCATAAAATCACTCCATCATAATATGCCTGTTCAAAAGCACATTTGATAATTCCCTGTTCATCTCTTACTCCATAAACACAAATTTCCCGGTCATTGCCAAGTGTTGGAGTAACCCAGCCAAACTCCCGGCTATAAACATATTTGCCCTTTTTTTCAATTTCAGCAATGGCAGCTTCAGTGAGATAAGGTTTTACCTTTTCATAAAGTTGCAGGATAATGTCCGGTTCTTCATCATCCAACGGAGCACCGGCATCTCCTTCTTCACAGCAACCACCCTTGCATTTGGCAAGATCACAAACGAATTGTTTCTCCACAACATCATCGCTTATCAATATGTTATCGATAACTATCAAATAAAGGGGTTTGCAACAAAAATAATCTTTTTGGCCTGTCTTGCAGGTTTCTGTATTTGATCGGCCGTTTTTTCCTTTAACAAACTTGTAACAGCTATTCTTTATGAAGAGTTTTTTACCCTTGCATCTCTGCAGTATCACAAACCACTGTATGCAAAACACAAGAATACTTACCCTCCAAAAGTCGGCGAAAGTCCTTTTCCAGATGCTGTTCTGGGTGCCGGTAGCCGGTTTCAGTCTACTCCTTATATATAATACACTTCCTTACTTTTCTTTCAGCAAGGATTTCAGTTTTATTGAAGAAAGGAGCTTTCTTTTCAAAAGCAGTTTTTATAACACCTGCTTTTATATTCATATTACAGCAGGATCACTTTGCATTGGCGCAGCCCTTATCCAGTTTTCCAGATATATCCTGAAAAAGTCAAAAGCTATTCACCGTTTTTCAGGAAAGATTTATGTTTTCGTTGTCCTGTTCCTCGGGGCACCCACCGGCCTGTTCATGTCCTTCTTTGCCAAAGGAAGTTTTTGGGAAAGATCCTTGTTCATGTTCATGGCAGGCTGGTGGTTTATTACAACGCTGTATGGATTAACTGCCATTCACAAAAGAAATGTACTGGCCCATAAGGTCTGGATGATGCGCAGCTATTCCATGGCTATGACCGCTGTTACATTCCGGGTTTATCATATAGTTTTTTACCTGATGGGCTGGGGACACCTGGAAAACTATGAACTGTCACTCTGGATCAGTGTGATCGGCAACATGCTTTTTGCAGAATGGATAATATACCGCCAAAGTAAAAATTATTTAAAATCATTTGCTACCTGATTAAACATTCAACCTTTTTTTAAACGTTTAAAACCAAAAAAATGAAATCAATTTTGTACGTCGGCGCCACGTTAATGATCGGCGCAAGCATTTACGGGTTTGTTGATTATAACAAAACCAGGAACAAAAAAGAATTTAAAAACATGTATGTTGATAAGGAGACAACACAATCCATTGTTGAAGAAAAGTTGTCCGCAGTCAATACAGGGAAAATTGGAACAGCAGTTGATGATAAAAAAACAGCGGACGATAAAGTAACTGTCAGCAACACTACAATAGTTAAAAACCCCGTTGCAAAAATTAAGAAGCAAAAGAGGAGAACATTCAATACCCGCCTCTTCAGCCGCGGTGCCCTGGATGAAAAATATATCAAAGAAGAGAAAATAAAACCGGAAGAGCCGAAAACAAAAACTGAATCCGGTAAAATTGAAAATAAAGAGCAGTGAAAAAGCATACAGTGATCTGCTCTGCCCCGATGTACCCATCGGGGTTTTTTATTTCCATTTTAGTGTATTGATCAGATGCAGGAGGTCTTTCTTCAGAAAATCATTGACAATACCCAGTGAATCGGCATTAGGCGTTGCATCGAAATACAGAGCGCCTCTTAAAAAATGTTTGGTACTGTCTGTCAGGAAAAACTGGTTGGCGGTGGCCGTATTTCCCTCCAGCGAATAATAAAGACCTCCTGCCCCGTTGGGAGTACTCATCAGGCTGTCAGTAATCCCCGTTGAAATATTAATATGCTGTTGGGTTGCCATTTTATAGGCATCATTTCTCAGGGAGTCGAAATTATATTGACCGCCGATTTCTTTATAGCTGATATAGATCCGCCCGGCAAACTGCGGCACATCAATATTGATCCACCAGTCCCCGGCTTTATCATCAAAAAAAGTACTGTCTTTACTTACCTGTGCATAAACGGGATATTCAAAAGTGTAAGGATAACCCGGCTGATCGAATGCCTGGTATTTTTTTTCCGGAAAATCAATTTTAAAATAACCTTTTTTCTTGCCGGCTGTGTAACTACTGTTGCATGAAATAAGGAACAAGGAACAAGGAACAAGGAAAAAAGAAAAAAGAAACAGCTTATTCATGCCGGAAGTTATTTATTGTTTAGGTTTTATGGTCACTTTAACCAATTGAATACGGTTATTGTCTGCCTGTATGATAGCAAATTCAAAATCCCCGCAGGGAATCACCCAATCTTCAGTAGGAAATTCACCGGCTACTTCCAGCAGCAGTCCGGCCAGCGATTCGCTATCTCCTCTTATTTTATCAAATGTATCCATGGGCAACTTCATGATCCTGCACATATCATGTATCATTATCTTACCTTCGAAAATATAGTTATTATCATCTACTTTATAGTTATTACTTTCTTCTTCATCAAACTCATCTTTAATATCCCCTATTATTTCTTCCAGCACGTCTTCCATCGTTACGATCCCGCTGGTGCCCCCGAATTCATCTACTACCACAGCAAAGTGAATTCTTTTTTGCTGGAAATCTTTCAACAGGTCTTCAATCAGTTTTAACTCAGGCACAAAATAAGGTTGCCGCATCAGGTGATGCCAGTCATAATTTTCCGTTTCGCTCAGGTAGGGGATTAAATCTTTCGTATTGATAATTCCCACTACTTCATCAAGACTTCCTTTATACACCGGCAATCTTGAGTAATGTAACTCCTCCACCCTTTTTATCAATTCCCCGAAGGAAACTTTGTAATCGATACCACTTACTTCCAGGCGGCTCCGCATGATCTGTTTTACTAATATGTTGCCAAACTTCACAATACCCTTCATAATGTTTTTTTCTTCCTGCGATGCTTCTTCATCCGTTTTTATGTCAATCGCCTCATCCAGTTCCTGCATGCTCATCGCTTCTGTTTTACCGGCGCCTGCTCTTTTTCCAATGCCATCCGCCAGGGAGACTGTCCATTTGCTGATGCGGCGCAGCAGCAGGTGTAATGATTCTATCACAAAAGAACATCCGTAGGCAAACCGGAGGTTGTTTTGTGTGGCCCATACCTTAGGTAATATTTTTCCAAAAAACACCAGTACAAATGCTATTACAATAACTTTTGAAAGTATTTCCACCAACCCGCCCATTTTATCAAATGAAATAAACCGGTTGATCAAAAAATTAGACAGCACAATAATGCTGATATTGACAAATGTTCCGGCAATTAATAAAGATGCATATACTTCTTTGGGCTCTTCCAGCAGGCTGACGATGCGTTTTGCAGATACATGCTGCTTGGTTTTCAGCATATTCACATCTTTGTTATTTAATGAAAATAAGGCTACTTCGGCTCCCGAAATAATAAAACTGAGGAGTAACAATACAATCAGCACAATGACCAGGAAGGTAGTACCCTGCAGGTTGGTAGCGAGGAGGACAAAAGAAAGATGATCAGTTATAAAATCAAATACAGGGTGACTATCCAAAGCAAGGGTTTTTGTTTATCAAAAAAGGCAGGTCATAAGGCCCGCCCTCTAAACAGAACAAAGTTATTGTTTTAAAATTTTACAGTTAGAAAGGCAGGCTTTCTGAAGGATCACTTGACGGTAAATCAGATCCGCCTGTCCCTTCCGTGCTGCCGCTATCATCAGATGAAGCCACGTTGTCCGCTCTTTTATCCAGCATGATCAGGTTATCCCCCACAATCTCAGTAGCAAATTTTCTGTTACCGTCTTTATCATCCCAGCTTCGGGTTCTCAGCCGGCCCTCAATATATATAAGACTGCTTTTATGCAGGTATTTCTGCGCCAGTTCCGCAAGGCCACGCCAAAGCACTACGGTATGCCATTCAGTTTGCGATACTAATTTGCCGGAACGGTCCTTAAAAGTTTCTGTTGTTGCTAATGGAAATTTGGCTACGGCAATATTTCCTTCCAGGTGCTGCACATCCGGGTCTTTGCCCAGGTTGCCGATCAGCATTACTCGGTTTACGCCTCTCATACATTTATTCTTTAGGTTAAGAAATCGTCTAAGGGCTTTTAATGCTGTTTAAAGTTAGAATTTTTTGAGGGCAAATAACCAAAAAAACTATGCCCACACAATGATTAACTCAGAATAATTTCTGCTATACTGCCTTTTTCCGCAGGTATTGATTGATGAATTGGGGAAAAGCATACTTGCCGACCCTGCTTTTCATCACCCATTGCCAGTCATTATTTAGTTGAAGTTTCTTTTTTATGCTGAGCTGAATAAATTGACCGGTAATCAACTGATGGGAAAGCTGCTGCTTGTATATTGGAGAAACAGACAACAGCTCATACTCTTTATTCAATATCCATTTTTCCCTTTCCGCCTTCTGCAGAATATTTTTTGCATCACATTCATTGGCTGTTTCAATCAAAGGGAACTCATACAGGTCCTGCCAGATGTCTTTTTCCATCCGCCTTCGGATAGCTATTTTATTTTCATATCCCAGCACTAAATAATAAAACCACCGCTTCCTGATACTGATCTTCTTTTTCTTTACCGGCAGTGCAGTCACCTTATTGTTTAAAAATGCATAACAGCTTTTTCTGAAAATACATTCAGAACAAAGGGGTGATACCGGCTTGCAAACCATGGCCCCAAAATCCATTATGGCCTGGTTGTATAACCCGGGTTGCTTTTTATCAAGCAGCTTTTGAGCCAGCGATGCAAAATATTTTTTCCCTGCCGTTGCATCAACAGGTTTATAAATACCAAACATCCTGGCCAGTACCCGGAACACATTTCCATCCAGCACTGCATGGGGCAGGTTGAAGGCAAAGGATGAAATGGCAGCGGCGGTGTACGGGCCTATTCCTTTTAACGCTTTTATCTCGTTGTATGTAACAGGAAATTTTCCTTTGTGCTCTTTTGAAATATACCGGGCCGTGGCAATCAGGTTCCTGCACCTTGTATAATAGCCTAACCCCTCCCATAGTTTGAATATTTTTTCATCCGCTGCCTTTGCCAGTTTATCAATATCAGGAAATGTTTTGATGAAGTTATTATAATAATTCAGCCCCTGTTCCACTCTTGTTTGCTGAAGGATGATCTCACTGAGCCAGATCTTGTAAGGATCATTTTCCCCCTTCCAGGGCATTTGCCGGTTATTCTTTTCCCTGTTCCACTTTAATAAAAGGGGGGCAAATTTCTTTTCAAATTCCTGCTGATTGTTTTTTTTCATGAAAAAAATGCGGGGTAGGGTTGATTAATATCGCTAAATATCCGTGATTTCCGGCTGACAGGTGCATATCCCGTTGAAAAAAATTATACATATTTAGTTGACTATCATATTATTTTGTCATAAATTGGCTTTGTATTTCTTTGGAATACACCTACTAAAACCTGCAACAATGAGAAAAGCCGACCTGGTAAATCAGATTTCTGAAAAAACAGGGATACCCAAGGTTGATGTCCTTGTTACGCTTGAAACTATGTTCAAGGAAGTAAAAGACACCCTTGCTGCTGGCGAAAATATCTATATCCGCGGCTTTGGCAGTTTCATCACAAAGAAAAGAGCTGCTAAAATTGGCCGCAATATCAAAAAGAATATTGCAGTCCATATCCCCGAGCATTATATCCCTGCTTTCAAGCCCGCCAAAGAATTTGTGGCTGAAGTGAAAAAGCTAAAGGAAATAAAGGCTGATCCGGGACCAGGAGACGATGCCTAAACCTGTTTGCCTGGTAAAAGATCCCATTTTATTATCGCCCCGGTCAGTTGCTTTCAGGTAACTTTGCATCTTTAATTTTTTAATTGTGAAGAAACCACAATGGATTACTATCGGTTCTGCGGTATTGTTTGTTGCAGTAATTTTTATTTTTGGAAAAACTGTTCCCTCAAAAAAGGCTGCTGTTCGGGTCAATGCTCAGCAAAATGCTAATGGCAGGTCTGAAGCTCAGGCTGGTATTTCAATAGATACCATTCTGGCCATGGCAAAAAAACAACTAAGCCCCGAACAGGTTGTCAGGTTGAATACACTTGAAAATTCCATTTCCAGGGGTGATGTAAAGGATCAACAGCTCCATGTTTACCATCAATTATCCCGTTTTTGGTCCGATTCAGCCCATATTTTTGAACCTTTCGCCTGGTACGAAGCCGAAGCGGCCAGATTGGAAAATTCAGTAAAAAGCCTCACCTTTGCTGCCCGTTTGTTTTTGGACAATCTTCAAACTGACGAAGTTGCCCAACGAAGACAATGGAAGGCTTTGCAAGCCAAAGATTTATTTGAAAGGTCTTTGAAGATAAACCCGGATAATGATTCAGCCAAAGTAGGTTTGGGAGCCTGCTTTCTGTTTGGAGCCATTTCAGCCACACCGATGGAGGGGATATTGAAAATCAGGGAAGTAGTTGAAAAGGACAGCGGAAATATATATGCCCAAATGATGCTGATCCAGGGATCGCTGTTATCCGGGCAATACGATAAAGCGATAAACCGTTTACAAATGGTTAATCGTCTCGAACCGGCTAATGTTGAAGCTATTGTTTTACTGGCTGATATCTATGACCGCACAGGTGATAAAACCAACGCTGTAATATGGTATCGCAAAAGTCTTCAATATGTAAAACAACCGGAAGCAAGGACAGAAATAGAGAAACGGATTAAAGATCTGTCGAAATAGCTTTTCGGCAACTTCAGGAATTAAAAACTTATTATAAACAAGAATTAAAAAATTATTTGAGTATGCCTTGTGGTAAAAAAAGGAAGCGTCATAAAATTGCGACGCATAAACGTAAAAAAAGACTGAGAAAGAACCGACATAAGAAGAGGAACAAGTAGGTTAACTGGTTAATTAGTTAACTGGTTAATTGGTTATACAAGAAGTGCCTGAAAACAAATGGACCCACCGTATAACCAACTCTAGCTAATAAACAAATTAACTAATTAACCAACCCTCAGTCCACTGGTTGTTTGCCGTATTAGTTTGCCCCCTACCAACTTAGTAGCAAAATATCCTTCAGGCGAAAGCCCAGCATTCCTTACGGATTTCCTGCAACTGGTGTTTACAGCATCAAGGTATTTCATTTATGTTAAGCTGTAATGAACAAAGAACTTATTATTAATGCCGCTCCGCAAGGTGTAGAAATTGCCCTGCTGGAAGACAAGAAGCTGGTAGAACTGCATAGCGAAAAAAGCGATGCCCGTTTTGCCGTAGGCGACCTGTACCTGGGTAAAGTGAAAAAGCTGATACCCGGCCTCAATGCCGCTTTTGTGGATGTTGGTTTTGAGAAAGATGCCTTTCTGCATTATACCGACCTGAGTCCCTATGCCAAATCGCTGCTGAAATTTACCACTATGTGCATGAACGATAAAAGTGAGCACGGATTGGATTTTTCCAGATTCACCATTGAACCGGAAATTATCAAAACCGGGAAGATCAATGAGGTGTTAAGCGGTAAGCCAAATATTCTTGTACAAATTCTGAAAGAACCTATTGCTGCCAAAGGGCCAAGATTGAGTTGCGAAATTTCACTCCCTGGTCGTTTTGTTGTATTGACCCCCTTCAATGATATAGTGGCTGTATCAAGAAAAATACATTCTTCTGAAGAAAGGAAAAGGTTGCAGAAGATTGTAGAAGCTATTAAATCAAAAAACTTTGGGGTTATTGTCCGTACAGCTGCCGAAGGGAAAAATACCGCTGAACTGCATGAAGACCTTTCCGAATTAGTGGAAATGTGGAAGAGCATTCAGCATAATCTGAAGGGAGGCGTTGCCCCAACCCGGGTATTAAGCGAACAAACAAAAACCACCAGCATTCTCCGTGACCTGCTGAATGAAGACTTCAACAAAATCGTTGTCAATGACCGAAATATTTTCAGCGATACAAAAGCCTATATTCAGCGTATTGCTCCCGAAAAAGCAGATATCGTTTCTTTTTACCAGAATGGCTCCCCTATTTTCGATTCATTCGGCATAACCAAACAGGTAAAATCGTCCTTTGGTAAAACTGTGAACCTCGACAGCGGCGCCTACCTGATCATTGAACACACCGAAGCCCTTCATGTCATTGATGTAAACAGTGGTTATAAAAGTGTAAGTAATAACCAGGAGCAAAATGCGCTGGAAACAAACCTGGAAGCGGCCGATGAAATTGCCCGCCAGCTTCGCCTGAGAGACCTGGGAGGAATTATTGTTGTTGATTTTATTGATATGAAACTTCCTGATAATAAACGGAAGCTAATGGAAAAGATGGAAGTATTCATGGCCCCGGACAGGGCCAAACATGCGGTACTGCCTATTTCCAAATTCGGCATCATGCAAATAACCCGCCAGCGGATGAAACCGGAGATGAATATCAACACCCTGGAAGTTTGCCCAAGTTGCAACGGTACCGGAAAAATAACTTCTACTCTTCTGCTGGAAGATGAAATTGAAAAGAACCTAAGCTATCTTATTACACATAAAAATGGTAATCTGAAGTTAGTGGTGCATCCCATCTTATATGCTTACCTGACCAAGGGCTGGCCCTGGAAAACAAAAATGGCACTCTGGAAAAAGAAGTTCGGGCAAAAGACAAGACTGGAACAAGACAGCAACAATCACCTGACTGAATACAAATTTTTTGACCAGCATGATGAAGAGATAAAACTGTAGTCGTTAGTCAATAGTCTATAGTCAGAATTCCCTATTTTAAAAAAATCATATTCATTCGGAAAGCCTGTTTAGAACAGCCTACATCAAACTAATTTAAGAGATTGTGGACTATTGACTACCGACTATCGACTAATTCCTGTCCCTGCTCCCCAGATAGATCATTATATATTGTACCAGGGTGACAACTGCAGCCAATGCGGCCACCACATAAATAGTAGCGGCCCACTTGAGCGCATCCTTATCCCTGGGATATTCTTCCTGGTTTGTGATGTTCGTTCTGTTTAACCAGGCCAGTGCCCTTTTACTGGCATCAAATTCAACCGGGAGGGTTATAAGCGAAAATAAAACGGTAATACTCATCACAATTATACCGATGAGGAGTACGACCGGGTTTTTCGTTGTTGCCAGAACAATAATACCCGCAAGCAGGATCCAGTTGACCAGCATGGAACTGACCTGTACTGCCGGTACCATTTTACTTCTGAACATCAATGGTCCGCAGGCAGGGCATGCTGAACGGCATGGCCGCATTCCTGAGCGGCTACCGCAGGGGCTGAAATATTACTCCCGTTATACACATCCGGGCTCAGGTTTATTGTTTTATTGACCGGGTTATAACGGTCGGAAAGAAAACCTTCAACCGGAGTCACTTTCACATCATAAATACCATTTTCCCGAAGCATTTTTTCAGCTATTTCCCTCCCGGACAGTCCATTAGCAAGGGGTATTTTACTGTATCGTATAAACTTGCTTTTCAGGATTGCTGAAACCAGCAAACTGATCTCCAAAAACAATATAGAAACGAGCCAGATTTAGGTTGTCATCTTTCTAATAATTTAATGATTACACAATGATTATATCAAATTTGCTACTGTTTGGATTTAATGCCTTTTCCGGTCTTTTTGTCATCTCAAAAGCAGGCTCATTAATCAATACTCCTAAACTAACATTTTCATAAACAGCCTTTAATTAAATTGTAAAAAAATGATTTTCAGCACTTTATATAGTGATGAGTTTAGCCCCAAATTTTTTGCTTAAACAAATGGCTGTCACCGGAAGTTATGCACAGCAGCAAAAATTTATTTTGAAATGTGGGGCATAATTGTAACTTAGCTTTAGAATTTAATGGGTTAGTAAGTAAGGGGGTCAATCGTCAGATTGGCCCTTTTTACTTTTAAAAAACTGCCGTTAAAAAAGCATTTGTATCTCATCTTATTCCCGTTACTATTTATCATAGAATTTTAGCTCAAACCATCCCGCATCAGCAATCATTGTTTAAACATTTTAAAAATGCAGGTGCAATCGTTTAATTTTAATGCATGAGTAAGGTTAAGAAGTCTTTTTTCTGTCAAAACTGCGGCTATGAAAGTGTGAAATGGGTTGGTCAATGTCCTTCATGCAATCAATGGAACACTTTCGTTGAGGAGTTAATTCAAAAAGACAATTCAAAGAACAACAATAGCTGGAAAGATTACAATGAAGAAAAGAGAATCAGAAAGACGATCGCTTTACATGAAATAAAAAGCAGTGAAGAAAAAAGGTTGCCGACTTCTGATGCAGAGCTTAACCGTGTATTGGGAGGTGGTATTGTTCCGGGAAGTCTGGTATTGGTCGCCGGTGAACCGGGGATCGGCAAATCAACTTTGTTTTTACAAAACGGATTATGGCTTAAAGGTGTTTCAGTTCTTTATATCAGTGGTGAGGAAAGTGAGCAACAAATCAAGATGAGAGCCGACAGGTTGAATTTAAAGAATGATAGTTTTTACCTCCTTACAGAAACTTCCACGCAAACTATTTTCCAGGAAATAAAAAAACTGAAACCGCAATTAGTCATTGTTGATTCGATACAGACACTTCACACTTCATTTATTGACTCTTCCCCGGGCAGTGTGTCACAAATAAGGGAATGTGCTGCAGAATTTCAGCGGTTTGCCAAGGAAACAAACACTCCTGTTTTCCTCATTGGTCATATCACAAAAGACGGGAGCATAGCCGGGCCAAAAATCCTGGAACATATGGTGGACACGGTTTTACAGTTCGAGGGAGACCGTCATTATGCTTACCGGATACTGCGAACATTGAAGAACCGGTTTGGCAGCACTTCCGAACTGGGAATCTATGAAATGACAGATGAAGGCATGAGGGGTGTACTTAACCCCAGTGAAATTTTAATTACACAAAAGGAAGATCATTTAAGCGGAATTGCCATTGCTGCCACAATGGAAGGTTTGAGGCCTTTATTAATTGAAGTGCAGGCATTGGTTACCCAATCTGTTTATGGTACGCCGCAACGAACAGTCAGTGGTTTTGATTTACGCCGTTTGCAATTATTATTAGCGGTATTGGAAAAAAGGGGCGGGTTTCATTTTGGAATGAAAGACGTATTCCTGAATATAGCCGGTGGCATTAAAGTGGAAGACCCTTCCATCGATCTTGCAGTAATATGTGCTTTGCTTTCTTCCTATGAAGATGTACCGCTGCCGCAACATATTTGTTTTGCCGGTGAAGTTGGATTAAGCGGAGAGATAAGAGCCGTTAACCGGATTGACCAGCGGATCGCTGAAGCCGAGAAACTGGGTTTTGAAAAAATTATTGTTTCCAAATACAACCAGAAAGGTTTAAGCAAACAAAAATTTATTATTGAAATTGTAATGATGGGGCGGGTGGAAGAAGTGTATAAGCATCTCTTCTGAATATTTGTGAATAGATAAAAGATAATAGTTTCCTCATCCCGGAAGCAATCTTTAACTTTTATCTCTTACTTTTTAGCCGGGTATGATTCATTTGAAAGAAATAAAAGATTCTTTTCTTCATCTGTTATTCCCGCATCTATGCTCCGGATGCGGCAGTGATATATTGAATGAGGAAAGTGTATTATGTATGCGGTGTATCGATGCAATGCCTGAAACTAATTTTGAGCTTCACCCAGGCAACCCGGTCGAGAAAATCTTTTGGGGACGCCTGCCGCTGATTGGCGCTACTGCCCAATTCTATTTCACAAAAGAATCCCTGATGCAGCAACTGATGCACCAGTTTAAATATAAAAGAAATAAAGAGCTGGGACTGCAATTGGGCCGGATAATGGGAGAACAGATAAAAAAATCGGGTCGTTTTGAAGCGGATGCCCTGATCCCCCTGCCCCTTTTTCCTGCCAAAGAAAAAGGGAGGGGTTATAATCAGGCTACCCTTCTTTGTGAAGGCATGGCAAAAGCTATGAAAATCCCGGTCCTGGATAAAGTGATCATCCGTCCCCAGCATACCGAAACACAAACGAAAAGAGGAAGAATAGAACGATGGAAGAATATGGAAGGGAAGTTTTTTCTTTCCAATCAGGCAGCTATACGCAATAAGCATTTATTGCTGGTTGATGATGTGATAACAACCGGCGCCACCCTGGAAGCAAGTGGTAATGAATTGCTGAAAGCAGAAGGTGTTCAGTTGAGTGTGGCAACTCTTTGCGTGGCTTCTCGTTAACCTCACCCCTACCCTCTCCACAAGTGGAGAGGGAGAAGTCCGGTACTTATATTATTTTTGAATCAATGAAGACCCTTGGACTACTTGCCATATCCTTAGTTTTAACTTTTTTTTCCTGCCGGAAAGATTCTTTTATCACTTCTCCAGATGCAAGGGTTACGATAACCGCCGACACGTTGAAATATGATACGGTTTTTGTAACGGCCGGCTCTGTTTACCAGTCATTCAGGATCATCAATGAGAATAACCAAAAGCTGCGCCTTACATCGGTAAAATTAATGGGGGGCAGCAGTTCAGCGTATAAAATAAATGTAGATGGCACCCCGGGCACCCTGTTCAATAATATTGAAATTGAAGCCAACGATAGCATTCATGTGTTTGTGCAGGTAAATGTTAACCCAAATGCCAATAACCTTCCCTTTATTCTCCGGGACAGCATCCAGGTGAGTTACAATGGAAAAAACAGACTGGTGCAATTAGAAGCATGGGGGCAGAATGCACATTTCTTCCGTGATAAAGTGGTGGCAGCGAATGAAACATGGATTAACGATTTGCCTTATGTTATTCTTGGCTCACTATTGATCAATGCAAATCAAACCCTGACCATTAATAAAGGCTGCCGGGTTTATATTCATGCCGATGCACCGGTTATTGTGAATGGAACATTGCAGGTAAATGGTTTAAAAGACACTATAGACAGGGTTTATTTCCGTGGTGACCGGCTGGATGATCCGTACAGGGATTTTCCTGCAAGCTGGCCGGGTATATTTTTTCGAGCCGGTTCAAAAGACAATGTGATGAATTATGCAGTTATCAAAAATGCTTACCAGGCTATTGGCATACAGGACCCTTCACCAAACGCAAACCCTAAACTCACTTTGAACGAATGTGTGATCGATAATGCTTATGATGCAGGCATTATTTCACTCAACTCCAGTATAAATGCAAGAAATTGTTTGCTGAGTAATTGCGGTAAAAATGTTCTGCTGGCAAAAGGGGG
The DNA here is from genome assembly GCA_041486045.1 of Chitinophagaceae bacterium. Classification (GTDB taxonomy): domain Bacteria; phylum Bacteroidota; class Bacteroidia; order Chitinophagales; family Chitinophagaceae; genus JJ008. Next base: position 25,570 of record JBGPKR010000013.1, read on the forward strand.
CGACTACCAGTTCATTCATTGCACGGTGGTTACCTATGCCAATAGTTTCATTGAACACCGCGACCCGGTATTGTTTGTCAGTAATTATATAACTGTGAATAATAACCCGGTTACTGCCAACCTGAATGCTTTATTCCGTAATTGTATCTTCTGGGGAGAGAATGGGTTGGTAAACGATGAAGTGATAGTGTCCAGGAGCGGCAACACTACCTTTAATGTAAACTTTGACTATAATCTCTGGAAAGTACAGACGCCCCCTGCCAATATTACCAGCAACCAGATCATCAATAACCAGGCCCCGCAGTTTGACAGCGTAAATACCAATAAAAATTATTATGATTTCAGGCTGAAAGCTTCCTCTCCGGCCATTAATAAGGGGGTTAACGCAGGGGTAGCCATTGATTTAGACGGCAAACCAAGACCCGTAGGCTTGCCTGATCTCGGTTGTTTTGAAAAGCAGTAAAGCAACTTTGAAATAATTATGACCGATTTGACAACCGGGTTAGCTTAACTTTGTTATCCTTCTTAACTAAAAAATATTCAGAAATGAAAACATTATTGATTTCACTGATTTTATCAGCCACATTAACCGGTGGTTCGATATATGATTTTAAAGTGGCCGGACTTGATGGGACTGATATTGATTTTTCCCAATTCAAAGGCAAAAAGATCATGATCGTTAATACTGCATCTATGTGTGGCAACACACCGCAGTATAAAGATCTCGAAACCTTATACGAGAAATATAAAGATAAACTGGTGATCGTTGGTTTTCCTGCCAATAACTTCGGTCAACAGGAACCCGGCAGCAATACAGAGATAAAAGAATTCTGTACCAAGAATTACGGCGTTACTTTCCCGATGGCAGAAAAAGTATCGGTAAGAGGTGATGATATTCATCCATTGTTCAAATGGCTGGTTGATCAATCCAAGGAACTGGCGAAGGCTGTACCTACCGATAATTCAAGGGACCTGGTATGGAGAAAATTCCTGTCAGATCCTGTTATCTGGAACTTCACCAAATTCCTGCTGGATGAAAAAGGGAACCTGGTTGCCGTGTTTCATAATAAGGTGAGCCCGATGAGTGAAGAGGTGCTGAAATATCTGCAGAACTGAGATAAAAGTTAACAGATAATAGATAAAAGCGGCGCTGGTTCCAGTGTCGCTTTTATTTTTCGAGCAAGGTCCTTACTTCTTGGACATTGGAAGTTCTTAAAAGGACTTTTTTCCTATAAACTACCAGGAAGGCAGGAACCGTTTCCACCTGCAGCGTGGCAGCATTCTTAGCAGTGAGGTAATTCTTTTGATAAGGAAATCTAGTTGTTTCAATATGTTTTAACATGGTCATTTCTTTATCCCCGCTATTGAATGTATAAAACGAAACCTTATCTGCATATGTCTTCATCAAGCTGGCAAGTCCGGGTTCCAGTGCAGCACAATCCATACACCTGCTGTTCCAAACATAGAATACTGCCACTTCATCGTACCCAAGCTCCTCATTTCGTCCATTTTCATTAACAAAACGAAACGAAGGGGGTATCATCGCAGTGTCAGGTGTTTCATACAATACTTCCAGTCGAATACCGTTCCCATATTTGTCAATATCGATAAGCCTGTAAACACGATCCTTAAAAGGAAGATGCTCTCCTTTACTGACGTTCCTTGTTTTATAAGGGTTTATTCCAAGATACTTATCCTTCCAGATATCCCCGGCAATGATTTTATCATTGGGGCCATCATAAAAACCATTTGCGTCATAATCCCAAAGCATCACAATATCACTATCGGGCAGGACAATGCGACGGTAAACAAGCTGTTTATAGAACAACATATATTTGGCTGGCATTACAGTTTTATCTTTAAAGCTCTTCCATTGCTTATTATAAAAAGGATCTTTTAAATCGTTATAGAACAAAAAGCGCATTAATATTTTTGCGGCTGTATCGCGCTGATTCCCCAGTTCAAGCGTAAACGGTTCTCCCGGTTGTATAGCATAAATACTGTCGTCGCTAAAGTCCGCATTACCGTTAATATCGAAAACGATCTGTGCCGTCGAAGAATCATAATCGGCAACCAGGTAGAAAATCCTCGGCGCCGTAATCGCTGTTTTCATTAGCCACCCAAAAATCCTATAATACCAGGCGATCTTTTTTGACCGGAACTGTTCGGGCACGATAATATGATACTTTTTTCTAAAATCTGTTACAGTATCTCCCTGGAGATATAACAAATAACTGGGCCAGATGTGTGAGGTATCCTCAGCATAATAACCTTTTTCTGCAAAATGGACCGTTCCTTTTTCCTGTCCATTGCACCATACTCCCATCATCAAAAAAAACAAAAAGGAAAACAGCTGTTTCATAATTAAATCTACTTAGTTTCCATCGCATCAAGTCTTATTTTTGCCGAGGATGCAATTCTCCGACATCATAGGTCAACAGGAAGTAAAAGAACAACTGGCAGAGCTGGTGCAGCATAACCGCCTTAGCCATGCTTTGTTGTTTTTGGGGAAAGAAGGAAATGGTTCCTTGTCGCTGGCATTGGCATTTGCACAGTATGTTGTTTGCGAAAAGGTCAATGGAAAGAATACTGCAATAAAGGCAGAGCCATCGCTATTCGGAGATGAACCTTCCCACTCACCACTCACCACTCACCACTCACTAACAGATTCTTGCGGAGTTTGCCCTGCTTGTTTAAAAGCACAACAGCTTGTTCACCCCGATATTCATTTTTCTTATCCCACTGTAACAAAGAAGCCGGGAGAAAAACCAATTGCAACAGACTTTATCACTGAATGGCGGGAGTTTGTAAAACTGAGTCCTTACGGCAATTCATTCGACTGGATCGAACTGATCAAAGAAAAAGAGAACAGCCAGGGAAAGATAACGGCAAGGGAATGTGATGACATTATCCGAAAATTAAGCCTGAAGAGTTTTGAAAGTGAATACAAGATCCTCATCATGTGGATGCCGGAAGAACTGGAAAAAGAAGGAAATAAACTGCTTAAAATAATTGAAGAGCCTCCTCAAAACACCTTATTTATTCTTGTATCAGAAAATGAATCGCTGATACTTCCAACCATTGTCAGCCGCTGTCAATTGATAAAAATCCCTGCTTTAGAAACAAAAGAAATTGAAGAAGCTTTAATCAATCGTAATAAAACGAACCCCGCCATTGCGGGACAGGTTGCCAGTGTGAGTGAGGGTAATTACCGCGAAGCCCTGCAGCTTGTACAACATGCTGAAGAAGATTGGCAAAGCCTGCTGCGGGAATGGCTGAATGCTATTTTGAAGACCGGCCCGGTGGCGCAGACCAAATGGGTGGAAGAGATCAGCCGGTTGGGGCGGGAAAAGCAGAAGCAATTCCTGCGATATTTTAATCATTTGCTGGAACAGGCTATTCATTTGAGGATCGCCACTGAATCCGGTCAGACCGGGACGGTCAGACCGGATTCTGAACGGGATTTTGCGGAAAGACTGAACAAAATAGCCGGAATCGAGCAACAACAGGCCATTATTGAGGAATTGGACCGGGCCAGTTACTATATAGAACGCAATGCCCATGGCAAAATGCTCTTTCATGCCCTGACCATTAAGCTATACCATATTATTCAGGATAAGATTGTATTTTTGGTGGATTGAGGTGGTGAGTGGTGAACCTGCCTGCCGGTAGGCAGGTAGTGAGTGGTGAATGAGAACCTGAAAGTTCAGAAATTTCTAAAATGCTTCATCTGTTGTTTCAAGATATAAAAGTCTCACACTTATCGGGTACTGGCGTTCATTGCTCAGTAGGATTACCGAACGTACAAGAGTGCGACGCAACGGAAGCTCAATAGAATTACTGCAGCCGGGTTCATTATCTCCTCAATTCTTAATTATTAATTTTTAATTACTCATTATTTCATGAGTTGTACGAGTTGCAGTACCGCTTCAAACGGTAAACCGGGTGGATGTAAGAGCAACGGCGGGTGCAGTACCGGCGGATGTAACCGCATGAATACACATGACTGGCTGCGCAACCTGCCCATGAGTGATGTGGCCAGTGCCTGCAAGGTGATGGAAGTGAGTTTTAGCCAGGGAACCCGTAAAGATTTTTTCCGCAATGCCGCCTTACATCCATATGAAAAAGGCGATTTAATTGCAGTGGAAGGTGTAAGCGGTTTTGATGTAGGTGAAGTGTCGCTGACGGGTGAGATCGTGCGGTTGCAAATGAAAAAACGCGGCGTAAAGGAAGATGACCCTGAAATGAAAAGAGTGCTGCGGATCGCTACGAGCCGTGATATTGACATATGGAAACAGAATAAAGCAAGAGAGGCTGAGGCAGTGATAAGAAGCAGGGCAATTGCCAGGCAACTGAAACTGGATATGAAAATAAGCCAGGTGGAAATGCAGGCTGATGGACGAAAAGCAACTTTCTTTTATATAGCCGATGGCCGGGTGGATTTCCGGGAACTGATCAAAGTGTATGCTGGTGAATTCAGGTTGAAAGTGGAAATGCGGCAAATTGGCGCCAGACAGGAAGCCGGTAAAGTGGGCGGCATTGGAAGTTGCGGCCGTGAACTTTGTTGCAGTACATGGTTGACCGATTTTAAATCTGTAAATACCGCTGCAGCCCGTTACCAGAATCTTTCTATCAACCAGACAAAACTCAGCGGGCAATGCGGCCGTTTGAAATGCTGTTTGAATTATGAACTGGATACTTATTTAGATGCATTGCAACATTTTCCTGATAACTGCGATGTGATACAGGTGGCGAAGGGCAATGCCTTCCTGGTCAAAAAAGATATTTTCAAAAACCTGATGTGGTACACATTGCCCGAGAGCAACAAACAGTATCCATTAAGTATTGAAAGGGTACAAAAAATAAAAGCATTAAATCTGCAAGGTTCCAAACCGGAAGAACTGGAACCAGTGGATCTAACTTCTTCCAAACCCAAGGAAGCAGAACCTGAATTTGTGGAATTGGTTGGGCAGATCAGTTTGAAAAGTCTTGATAAAGCAGCTGATAAAAAGCGTCGTCAAAGTCAACAGGGTAACCAACAAAAAGGACAAAGACCCCAACAAAGACAACAGGGAGGTAATCAACAGCAAGGTGGTGGGCAGCAACAACGACCAAACCTGCCTGACCGGCAGGCAGGCAATCCGAATAGAAACCGTAATCAGCAACGGCCTAATAATCCCAACAGGAATCAGCAACGGCCGAATAATCCTAACCAGGGGAAGGATAAATAGATTTCATATCCCCAACATCCTGGAAATAAAGTTCCCTGTATTTTGGCTGATTAAAATCATATTGATAAAACAGCATTCTGTTATTTGTGCCGGTTGTGGGTTTCGGGAGATGATATTATCCCGGAAGGCAATTCAGCTTTAAAAATATTTTGTTGTCTGATAAATAAATGCTACCTAGTATTATAAAATTAAACAAAGAGGATTGTTCAGCACAACAACCTGTGAAACCAGAAAGCTACCCACAAATACAACTGCCAATACATACTTTGTATAATTAATATCCTTACTCCTCTTCATTGGCATAACAAAAAATAAGTGATTTTCTTACAGCACTTTCATTAATTCATCATTAAACGCTGTTTATGAAACGTTATTTATTAGTTCCTGTTCTGTGCTTTATTACCTGCACAATATTAAGCCAACAAGTTAATATTTCGCTATTTAAAATAAGCCGTGAGTTGCCTGCTGATATCAGCCAGTGGGAAAACCTGTCGGTAAACGCCATTGCCACAAGCACTAATCTGCTGGGTGGACAAAAAAACAGTAAAATGGTGGTGCAGGTAAAAATAAATGGCAGCCCTGTTTGCGGAAACACTCCCCAGAATGCGCCTCTTATAGAAAGCCTGAGAACAAAAGTGATTACTGCAAAAAATATAACCGCAGCACTTGGCAACTGCATGCTGGAGCCAGGACAATATTCTTTATGCATCCGGTTTTATAACGCAGATAACAGCAGTATCAGCACAGAGGAATGCAGGGAGTTTTCTGTTACCGGGATAAAACCCGATGATGGAAGAATGAAAATACCTGATGCTACAATCCCTGTCTCTATGCCGTATCTATGCCAGAATAATATTATTAAAAGATTCATAAAAACTTATGAATCCATATATCATATTAAAGCAATGGAAGGAGATGTAGTTGCCGGTCTGGATGCAGGTCATTTTGGATACCAGAAATTTTTCTCATCCGGTTATGAGGGTTGCATTGAGCTTCATGGCGATTGCGACCAGGGTTCATTGTGGATAGGAAATCCTGATCGTCGTATTTCAATTGAAAAAGAGCCAACAGAATTTACCAAATGGTTTGAGTACAGCTACAAAAAAACCGGCGGAATTTATGATTTTAATTTCATTGCCACTTCCGGCATGCCGTCTCCTCCTTATCCTGGTTTAGATAACACAGGAGAAGAAGGCAGAAAAGATATTCGTCCAAAAACTGATGGCGCCTGGGCCAATTTCATAGATTATGACCCGGTCTCCGTTGTGTGTGATGGATTTGAAAGCTTACCGGGGAGTATTGATATTGGTACTTGTATCCCTCACTATTCACATATATTAATACCATCAGGCCCGAAAATAGCCGATATACATAAAACATTTCAGAACCCGGGCACATTTTCCATTACTCAAAAAATGCTGGAAGATGCAAAACCTCCTGCCTGCTATGATTTTCCAGGTAAAAAAGAAATTGAGGTAATTACTTATGTTCTCTGCCCACCTGAATTAAGAGTAATCAGTTGGATCGCAGGAACAGACTTGTGCAAAAAGATATCAAAAAAATTAACTGATGTTTTTTTGAGAAAATGCCCAGAGCTCAAAAAAAGAAATGCTAACGGCTGGCAGACGGCAACATTAAGAGGTTTTGTTGAAGAGGCAAATGACCCGGCGAATGATCTGGCGATCGATCATACATCGAATTGTTATTCGGGTGGTCTCATTCCCTCTGGTCCTCTATATCCACCCCAGGCATATCCTCCAAGCCCATACAATGATTGGGATCTGAAAATTAGTCCGGATGCGGATGTAAGATATCTTGGCTCAGATGTAAAGCCGGATATAGTTGGACTGGAAGTAGAAAAATGGCTGTTGCCGAAAAAATATCAGCCGGTTCATGGAGATTATCTCCAGTCAATGGGCAGATGGGTTATTGATTGCGGGCATCCGCAGGATGATGATCTCAACAATGGATTCTATACAGAAATCCACCCGCCTGAGCTTCTTGTTTCCAGTAACCAGGTTGGAGATGGCGCTATAACAGAAGCAAGAACAATTGTCGTGGGTTCATGGAAAGGAGACGATTTAAAATTCCTGGTATGGCCGGTACCACGTCCTAACGATAAAAGTATTCTAAAAGACACAATCGTTATAGAAAGGCAGGATCTATGTACAATAGAAATAAGAAAAGTTCCTGCCGATAATCCCAACCATCTTGAGTGCATCATCAGGAGAACCGCTGCTGCCCCGCCAAGTATCCAGCAGAGAGGATTTATATTGTATAACTGTTTCCGTGGTTTCCAGGGTGTGATACAGGCCTGGTGGGAACCTCCTCCTCCAATTATATTCACTAAGAAGGATGTTGGTCCAAGAATAATTTTTGAAACAGATGATTCACACAAAGCAATAATTCCTGATAAAAACAAAGACTCTAAATCAGGATATTTGAAAATATCGCCTGATAAACTCAATACCATCATTTCAAATAATTCTCAGTTTATTATCCATGGAAAGGTTGATTGTGCAGGAATGTCGGAGAATGACTGTTTTATTTTTTATCATCTTGACGGCGATAATGCAGGTGACTGGATGTCTGAAAAAACAGATATTAACGGAAACTTTTCCATCAACGCTGGTTATGGAAAAAAATATATAATAGTTCCGGCCAGCATGAAATACAATTTCCCGAATTCACATGCAGAAGTAATAACAGATAGCAATTACCTCAGCAGAGGCTGGAATAATAATATCATTGAATTCAGCGGCCTGTTAAACCCGTTATTTAACAATCTGAATACAGAATATGGATTCCAGGACGTAAGCAATTTTCAGCCCAACTCAGTTTTATGGCAACAACTGTCCGGGAAAATACAGAATCAAAATCTGATGACGTCATTTGTAAAACAATTTCAAAATAGTTTTGTACAGCTGATGCAGCCTGACGAATCAGCATCGCAGGATGAAAACGAAAAAGCTATTTACCTGCATATTGCCGGGTTGGTGGATTCATTAAACAATCCTGTAGCTGATCTTAGCCAATGTTTGGATTTCATTCAAAGACCTCAGGATATCAACAACCTGTTAACCCAGAAAGCCATGCAGCGCCATCCTTTTCTTGTTTTTCCATTAACAGGAACCCCTGCGAATAATTCTCTTCAAAATTCTGATTATGTTCTTTTAAATGCATTAAAAGGCCGGGGGGCATCCCATGTGAGAATAAGGGCTAAACTTTTGGCCGGTAATGAATCATCCGGATTCAAATTAGTTACCGAAGAAACAGGCATAACCGATTCTGAAGGAAATATAAAATTCAGTTTTACTTCGGGGTTGAATTTTAGTGAGGGAAAAATTATCCTGGAAGTAATTGATAATCCTGCCAACCCATGGTTTCTTCCAAAATTTGAAAGCAGGCCATTCCTGTTTCCCCCGGTAAATGTTTTTAATGGAGGAGGACAAAACGGGATTAATTTAAATGATTTCAAAATTAAACAGGCGTCAATATTATACCAGGCTTTTAAAATGGGGTTTGCTAACCAGGGCAGATCAGATAACCTGCCTCACAATATAAAAATGGACCGGGAGTTTTTGTCAGAAATGGCAGAAGTATATGAAAGCGATTTGTGGGAAAACGTGGGATCTTTTTTAATGTTGTATCAGAATAAGATTTTGGCAAATGAATCTGTAATTATTAACCAGTAGGCTGTATTTTTTATAATAAAAAGCAGAAGCGGCCGAATAATCCTAACCAGGGGAAGGATAATAAATAGCTAAATGCTGCTATCTTGAACACTCGGAATATCCAAAGAATTTTATTGATTAATCTTCAAAGAGTTTAAAATACACTCTAATCGATTTCGAATATTATCAAAATTATGTTCGTTAATATTAATAAGAATCTCAAAACGAATGTTATTGATATAGTATAGCAATCCTCCGAAGGCAATATTACTGCTGTCCCGTTTCGATAAAAAAATAAACTTAAATAGCCGTTTATTTCCCAAGGTATCTATTTCTTGAGTTGAGTAACTATTGTTATCGTATTTAAGCAAGGATTTATAATAGCTCTGTAATTCATTTGCATATTCTACAAAGTTTTTATTTGGCAAAGGGTTATCTCGCACTTTAATGAATACTGAACTCAGAGAATCATGTGTAAAAAGTGTACAGATAGAAAGCAGCATACTGTCATATCCTTCAAAATTATTTCTTACTGTATCTTGTAGCTTTAGTAATTGCTCTGGCAAATCAATTGATGCCGCATTTTTATAAATTGAAAACGTCTTCCAGTTTGGGTAAGAGCAATTGTTTTCCTTCTTATTACTACAACTGAAAAAAATAATCGATATCCAAAATAGGTATTTCATTATTTATTAGATGGGGGTCTTTTTAACCCTAAACCCTTCATATCCCCAACGCCCTGTAAATTGCATCTTGTATTTTCCCACGAATGAGCATCTGTGAAAGTTTATTATTATCCCTTGTTGGATACACCCGGTTCGATAAGAATACATAGACCAGGTTATTTTTCGGGTCCACCCATACACAGGTGCCGGTAAAACCGGTGTGGCCAAAGGTTTCCGGCGAGGCCAGGAAGGAAGGATAAGGATCTTTGCGGATGGCATTATCTTTTTCCGGTTTGTCAAATCCATAACCCCGGCGGCTGTTCTTACTATGATAAGCCGTGAAGTAATCAATAGTTTCTTTCTTTATATACCGTTCTCCATTGAATTCACCACCGTTCAATAACATCTGGTAAAGCATGGCCAGGTCGTAGGCATCAGAAAATAAACCGGCATGACCGGCCACGCCGCCAAGCATGGAAGCTCCTTCGTCATGCACATCGCCCTGTGTGGTCTGCATGCGGAAATGTTTTTCAGTTTCTGTTGGCACCATCCGGTCAACCGGGAAACGGTTTCTTGGTTTGAAACCGGTAGTGGCCATACCCATCGGCTGGTAAAAAGTTTTAGCAGCAAATTCATCCAATCCCATCCCGGTGATCTGTTCCACAATTTTTCCGAGAAAAATAAAATCATTGTCGCTGTACACATATTTTCCGGGTTGTGTCAGCTTGCTTTGTAATATGCGATGGAACATGGTATCCTGCCAGTCATTCCGCATATAAATATTTTCTGCCACCCGGATGGTAAAACCGGGTTTAGGCGTAGAAGAAAAAACAGCAGGATTAGGAAGACCGGTAGTTTTATCGATCACTTCCTGATAAAAAGCAATAAAGGGAACCAGCCCCGCCTGGTGCAATAAAATATCTTCCAGCTGCAATCCTGCTTTATTCGTTCCTTTTACCCAGGGCAGGTAATCGCCTAATCTTTTTTTAAGATCCAGTTTTCCCTCTTCATATAATTTCATTACAGAAACTGTGGTCGCAGAAATTTTTGTGACGGAGGCAAGGTCGAAAACGCTTTCATAGGTCATCGGCTGCGAAGGTTCGTATTTATAATTACCAAACGCTTTGTGATAAATAATTTCTCCGTCATGCACCGCCAGCACCACGCAGCCCGGGAAAGCTTTCTGGGCAATGGCGTCATTTACGATCGAATCAACGGCCATTAATTTGCCGAATGAATGTACAGGCTCTCCTTTTTCTTTTACAATTCCATCCCCAAACTTAAAATTACAAACCCTTACCGGCAGTTTGCCAACAGCATTTATTTTACCCTGCAATAGATCAGCAGCGGCCTGCTGTGTAATATCATCATCCTGGTAACAGGCTGCCAGGGTCCATGCATTGCAGAAATTTTTTGTGGCCAGCACATTTCCAAAAACTATCGTCACCGTTTTAATAAAATTCAGGTTATTCCATAGTTCAAAGGCAGCAGGGCTGATGCCGTAATTACTGGCCGGCCGGTTACTGAAATCATGAATGCCTACCACGATGGCATCATACTTGCCATCTTTAGGAACGGCTTTCAATATTTCAGCAGCTTTATCTGTGCTGTCTTTGTAAGAAAACAGGAAAATATCTGCATTGAAATCATCCTGTAATCTTTTGCCAAAAGCATTCAGCATGGAAGTGCCGATACCTACATAAGCGATCTTTTGTCCTTTCCCTGCCTGCCGGCCAGGCAGGTTCAACGGGATGTCTGCATAATCAGTACGTGAAGCGGTCTGAGATGCTTTTGCCAGAATAGTGATCGTTTTTTGCGCCACTTCATATCGTATCGCATCAGTCTTTGCATTCAAGTCATTCAGCAGGTTGGTTGTATCGATCGGCTTCCATTGGTTCAATCCCAGGTTATATTTTGCCATTAATACCTTCTTCACTTTCGCATTGATGTCATCCCAGCTCAGTCTTTTATCTGCAATAGCTTTTTTTATTGCTTCAATGGATTCCGGCACACTGGCCGGCAAGCATAGCATATCATTACCTGCGATCAGCGCTTCCACAACGATAGTGCCGCCGGGAAAATATTTGGCCACTCCTTTCATCTCCAGCGCATCGGTAAAAGTAAGTCCATTGTATCCCAAACTATCCCGGAGCAAATCGGTTACATTATTTTTTGAAATGGATGTTGCCCTGTGTTCTGCGTTATCAATCGCCGGTACGGAAAGATGGGCGATCATTACACTGCCAATGCCTGCATCAAACACGGCACGGAAAGGAACCAATTCTAATGAATCTAATTGAGCCATACTTTTATTGATAACCGGAAGATCGAGATGTGAATCCACATCTACATCACCATGACCGGGAAAATGTTTGGCGCAGGCCATGATGCCGGCATCCTGCATCCCTTTCATATAGGCCACCCCAAATGCTGAAACTTTATTTTTGTCCTCCCCAAATGAACGGAAACCAATAACAGGATTCCCGGGGTTATTATTGATATCCACCACCGGAGCATAATTAACATGAACGCCGATACGTTTGCATTGTTCACCAACAGCCAGTCCCATCCTGTATACCAGGTTCTGATCATCCATAGCGCCAAGGGTTAGTTGATAAGGGAACTTTTTAACGCTGTCTAATCTCATTCCAAGTCCCCATTCAGCATCAATAGTTATCATCAGTGGCGTTTGGGCGATGCTTTGATAATAGTTGGTAAGATTAGCCTGCCTTACCGGGCCACCCTGGAAAAAACATAAAGCCCCAACATTGTATTGCTGAATATCATTCATCACTTTGGCCACATGATCGGGGCCAAGATTGGAATGTGCCCTTATTACCATTAACTGGGCAATCTTTTGATCATCGCTCAGGCTGTTGAATACACTATCAGTCCAGTCCTTTGCAGACAATTTGCTTTTGTACTGACCAAAAGAGCTGACCGAAACGATCAACAGGGCGGCAACAAGGATGTATTTCTTCATAATGGAAGCTTAACGATAATCAACGTATTTTCGCCTTTCAAATTACGACAAATTGCCTGATACAATTTTATTACTGCCGGATAATATTGCCAACCAGATCGCGGCGGGAGAAGTGATCCAGCGTCCTGCCAGTGCCGTAAAAGAATTGCTGGAAAATGCGGTGGATGCCGGGGCGACCGAGATCAAACTGATCATCAACGATGCGGGCAAATCACTGGTACAGGTGATCGACAATGGCAGCGGCATGAGTGAAACGGACGCAAGAATGTGCTTTGAACGCCATGCTACTTCCAAGATAACAACCATTGAAGATCTGTTTCATATCCGAACCATGGGGTTTCGCGGGGAGGCATTGGCCTCTATTGCCGCCGTGGCGCAGGTAGAATTAAAAACAAAAAGAACCGGAGACGAAACCGGCGTTTATATTGAAGTCGAAAACAGCGTCGTAAAAAAACAGGAACCTATTGCTGCTCCTGTTGGCAGCAGCATCGCCATGAGGAATTTATTCTTCAATGTTCCGGCAAGAAGAAATTTTTTAAAAAGTAATGCAGCGGAGATGCGGCATATCGTTGACGAGTTCACAAGAGTGGCTATGTCATTTCCTGAAATACTTTTTACCCTGACAGCAAATAACCAGCAATTATTTCATTTAGAAGCCGGAAGCCTGAAACAACGTATCGTTCATTTGCTGGGTAATAATTACAATGCCAAACTGGTTTCGGTAAAAGAAGATACCGACTATATGAACATCTATGGGTTTGTGGGCAAGCCGGAAACGGCCAAGAAGACAAGGGGCGACCAGTATTTCTTTGTCAACAACCGTTTTATCAAAAGCGCCTACCTGAACCATGCGGTGATGAATGCTTTCCAGCAAATGATCCCCGGCGATAGTTTCCCGATGTATGTACTGTTCATTGACCTTGACCCGGCCGTGGTAGACGTGAATGTTCATCCGACCAAGCAGGAAATAAAGTTTGAAGACGAGAAAATCATTTATGCTTTTGTACAGGCGGCGGTAAAACATGCATTGGCGCAGTTCAGTGTCACCCCAACATTAGATTTTGACCTGGATGCTTCGATACAGCAGCTGCCTTCTGTTCAGCAACCCTTTACCGAAAAAAAACAGGAAGCAGCCACATCTACTTCTATCTTCAAAGGATTTACACAAAAACACCAGGCGCATTTTATCGAGAAGAGTGAGTTGAAACATTGGAAAGACTTCTACGAGAGTCGGGAGTCGGGAGTCGGGAGCCTGCCTACCGGACAGGCAGGTCAGGAGTCCACTTCAAAATCTGAAACCCCACTCACGACTCATGACTCACGACTAACGACCACGGATGTTGAACTGACTCAACTGCTGAACACTTATATAACTGTCCCATCTGTTAACGGTTTCCTCCTCATCCACCAGCAAGCCGCCCATGAAAGAGTTGTATACGAACAACTGAAAGCAGCCAGCAAGGACAAACCGGTGGCTACACAAAGAAGTATGTTTCCTGTTACACTTGAATTGGCTCCTGCAGATGCGGCCATTCTTGAAGAGATCTTGGGAGACCTGCAGCTATTGGGATATATCATTGAGCCATTTGGTAAAAACAGTTTTGTCATACAAGGCACCCCGGCTGATACAGGCCAGGGTAATGAAAAACATACCATTGATGTATTGCTGGAACAATACAAACATTTCAGCAATGAAGTCAAGTTCTCAAAGAGAGAAAAACTGGTTCGTTCATTGGCAAGACAGCAAAGTATCAAAACAGGGGTTCGATTAACAGAAAGAGAAATGCGGCAATTGCTGAACGATTTATTTGCCTGTGAGCAGGCGAATATAACGCCTGATGGAAATCCTACTTATTTAGAGTTCAAACAAGAACAGCTGGAGAGAATGTTTGGGAGATGAGGAATAAAGAATAAGGAATAAGAAATAAGAAATAAGGAAGTGGGCTTCGTAGGGGACGTACTTTCTTATTCCTTATTCTTTATTTCTTATTTTCTTTCAATAGTTATTCCTTATTCTTTGCAGAAACTTCTCCACCGCTCTTCTTACATCCGTTGCTGAGGCCTGATGGTTGTTTATCAGAGTCGAGAAAATAAGCAGCTTCCCTTTTTTCGTATATAAAAAACCGCTGAAAGCAACCACAGCAGAAAGTGTTCCTGTTTTACCATAGATATAGCCACTGTCGGCTTTGTAATAACTGCTGATGGTGCCTACGCCGCCGGTGGGCAGGATGACCTTGATGCGTTCCATACCAAACTCATTCTTCATTTTGTTGAGGATGGCGACAAAATCC
>JBGPKR010000014.1:0-38588 GCA_041486045.1 Chitinophagaceae bacterium
ATACCGTTATTGCCTACAAAAATAATTCAGAGGGCACATTCTTTTTACGCGGCGCAAACCAACGAACCAGGATGATAATAAGCGGCAACATAATAATTACAGAAAATGCGATAGTAAAATTCATAAGCAGAATTTTCAGTAGCCGGTATAAAGATGAGCTCTTTAATGGCTGTAATTGTTACAGAATTCAAAGAAAATGTTACATAATTCTTACTCCTGGTAAATCAAATTTTTCAGAAGACTTTACTAATCAACACAAACGGTAAATGTCTGCCCATACAACAGCCATATCAAAACAGTAAACCGGGAAAGATCCAATGGCAAATGTGTCTGAAATAAGAAAGTATCATCCGGACTGCATGTACGGAGTAGCTACATATAACAGAAACTATGACCCTGAATATATATATGAATTATGCAATTTATTTACAGGGTTGTGTAACATTTACCCGGATAAAGATGTTCATCTTTATCCTATAATTAACAAAGCCCTTGTACCTAACAATTCAGTAAAGGGCTGTATAAAAAACCTCTAAAAATAAAAAAATGACTACCAAAAAATTTTTACGCATGGCGCCGCTGGCAATATTGCTGTCGATTGCTATACCCGCAAGTTCCGCAATTATTGTTCCCGGTACTCCCCAAACCAACAACTCTGCAACAACGGAAAACCCCAGGGCTCAGCAATTGCTTCAGCGTTTGGAAGATATTAAGGATATGAATAAATCCGGGCTGACATCTTCAGAAAAGAAAGACCTCCGGAAAGAAGTAAAAGGGATTAAAAAAGAAATGAAGACCATCAAAGGTGGTATTTATCTTTCTGTTGGAGCTATCATCATTGTCATTTTATTACTGATCCTGCTTTTATGATTTTTTCATTTTGTTGCCGGGATCTGGCGTTTAAGAATTTCCCTTACATTTTGCGCTATACATGTTAAGCCTTGTATGCCGGCAAAAAATGAACGCCTTTTTCTTTTTTGAATTTAACATTATAAAAAATATTTATTATGCCTTTGCTTACTGTTTTAGTTGTACTGGTTGTCGCCGGTGTTATACTCTGGTTGGTGAATACCTATATCCCCATGGATCGCAAGATCAAAAACATCTTCAACGTGGTGGTGGTGATCATTGTTATTGTCTGGTTGCTAAAAGTGTTTGGTATCCTGGCATCTTTGAACGGAGTACATATATAAAATAGAATCAGCGAAATCATTCAACCAGGTTATTTATATCCGTTTCACCCCCGGGAAATATGTATGAATCCTGTAAAGGCATCTCTAAAATCCCTGTCGGCCTGGCAAACAGTTCGCTTATACAGAGGATTTTAGTGATGCTCATTACATATTTCAGAACCTATGTACTGTTTACCTGGGTTTCAAAATTCAACGGACTTATTTTTAATACGATAACCGGCAGCTCCGGAGAAAGGTCACAGGTTTGCATGAAATAAAAATATCCTCTTTTATACGGGAGCTTTAAAAGTCATACATTTCAGAGAGAGTTTTCAAAGACATTTTTTAACAAGTAATGAAGAATATATACCGGCATACAGAAAGAAGATTTGAAAAGCTTGCCTCGGTTGCAATTGCCCTACTCGGCAATTCCGTCACATTTATTATCGCTTTATGCCTGGTAATTTTCTGGCTCTGCAACAAGCAGTTTTACAGGCAAAATATTCATGCGGCTATCGGTGATGTCATCCTGGGAGTCACCTTCCTGAGTTTATTTATCATTCAAAAAACTTTTAACCGTTTCTCTGCTTCACTTCATTTAAAGGTGAATGAACTCGTAGCCTCACATGAGCCTGCCAGTAACCTGGTTATTAACCTGGAGAAAAAAACAGAACAGGAAATAACCAACCTTTCAAAAGAATATGACGAACTGCCAGAGCAAATAAAAGAAGAAAATGAATAAACATAAACAATCACGTACCACAAAGCCTTCTTTTTAAACCTAAAATTCCCCGATAGTATTCTGCCGGAAAAAAAGGGAACAAGGAATAAAAAGCTTAGCCTCTTATTTGAACCCGGCAAACCGCAGAAACCATCAGCTTTGAAAAGCTGTGAATAATGTAACTTATTTGCAAAGTTGTGTAACAGCTCCCGGTAAAAGTGATTGCACCTTTACATATCATTATTCAGGTAATCATAAAACAATAAAATGTCAATACAGGAAGGACCGGCTAAAACATGGCATAAAGAAAAAGAAGAGCTTAAACTTGAATTTGAACGCATAACAAATAAGTATTCCATGTTTGAAGGGAGTGTGCACAGAGGAGTTTCAGAAAAATTGCGGCTCCGGTTTGCCAAAACAAAAAAAGAACTGCATAAGATCATCGCAGCTCTTTAATTGAACGGGGCGGTGTGATAAATTTCGTTTGTTGGTTTATTAACGGGTTTCTTGAATATCATCACCAAGAAAATTAAAATTATGGATATCAGTGAAGTTGAAAAATCAAAAGCACATATCACCGTAGAAATAATCGAATACATACCTAATTCTGTAGTTATCAAAACGATTATTAAAAAATCGACGGGAAACATCAGCGTTATGTCATTTGACAACGGCGAAGGGTTAACTGAAAAAACCACTCCCTTTGACACGTTCGTCCAGATCATTGACGGCAAGGCGGAAATTGTAATCAGTGGCAAACCCCACTTGTTGACAACAGGAGAGTCCATCGTAATCCCCGCTCATGCTCCCAATTTTGTAACCCCAAACGGCCGGTTCAAAATGATCCTGACCATTATTAAAAGCGGGTATGAATAAAATATTACTGCAAAACTGATGAATAATTTTTACGGCTGCCCCTGATTAAAAAAAAGCCCCTTCAAACACTTTAATCAAAACATTCTTATCCCTGTCTTCTAACCAGAGAAGTTTGTATTACTGTTCACCTGCAAAACCCTGAAGCTTTTAAAATTTCGCCCGCAACAACTGGTAAGTGATGATATATATAAACGTATGAATGATGTAACTTATATCTATAGTTGTGTAACATTTATCCCGGCAAAGCAACTCATCTTTATATCATTAATAATTCAGACATAATTTAAATCGAACAATAATTTAACAATAACATTATGAAAGCAGCAATTAAATTCTTTATCCTGTTCAGTGTACTCAATTCAATTACATGGATAGCACCCCAAAAGGCATCTGCACAGGTGTCCGTCGACTTCCAGGTTTTTTATGATGATCTGAGCCCCTATGGTAATTGGGTAGATAACTCAGATTATGGATACGTTTGGTCCCCTGATGTTTCTTCCGGATTTTCTCCGTATAGCACTAACGGCTATTGGATATTCACCTACGCAGGATGGACCTGGGTCTCTAATTATTCATGGGGATGGGCGCCTTTTCACTACGGCCGCTGGTTTTATGACCGTTATTACGGTTGGTTATGGGCTCCGGATACTGAATGGGGCCCGGGATGGGTTAGCTGGAGAAGATCAAATGACTATTATGGATGGGCGCCAATAGGTCCCGGGATCAGTTTTGAAATTGCCTATGGCAACGGGTACAACCTACCCTACAACCAGTGGACCTTTGTAAGAGACAGGGATTTTGGAAGAACAAACATTAATAACTACTATATCAACAACTCAAACAATGTTACCATCATCAACAATACTACTGTAATAAATAATATCAGGAGAGATGATGGTCGTAATACAAGATACAATGCAGGTCCGGACAGAAATGAAGTAGAAAGACGTGCCGGCAGAACATTTACCCCGGTTGCTCTTACTGAAAGCAATAAACCTGGTCAGAATCTCCGTAACGGTGAACTTCAGATGTACAGGCCGAGAGTAGAAAAAAACAATACTGTTGAACAGAAGCCTGTGCCTTCCAGAGTAGCAAATTTGGAAGATGTGAAAACGGCAAGGCAAAGAAACGATAACGGCCGTCCTCAGAAAGAAATTCAGCCAAACAGGGAGCAGCCTTCAAGGCAGCAACGCAATGATCAACCAACCAAACAACCCGTGCAACAAAGTAACGATCAACCAGCCAGGCAGCCGGTGCAACAGCGCAATGATCAACCAACCAAACAACCCGTAAAACAAAGTAACGATCAACCAGCCAGGCAGCCGGTGCAACAACGCAATGATCAACCATCAAATAAACCTGTAAAACAAAGCAATGATCAAGCAACTAAACAACCCGTAAAACAAAACTGACCAGGAAGTCTGAAATTTCCCTGGCCCACGAACACAAAAACTAACGCAAAGTGAATAGCAAACCGGGTATAAAATATAATGCTGCCCACACCATTTTGTTAATTGAAGACAATGCTGATATTCTTGAGAACCTGACGGAATTCCTGGAAATGGAAGGCTATAAAGTTCTTGCAGCTAATAATGGGAAAAAGGGTCTTGAACTGGCCGCAGCCTATATACCGGATTTAATTATATGTGATGTTTTAATGCGTGAAATGGATGGGTACGAAGTTTTGCGTTTGCTTTTAGATACATTTAAAACACATGAAATACCCTTTATTTTCAGCACTTCAATGAGCGAGAAAGTTGACAGGGCAGAAGCAATGAAACTTGGGGCTGCTGATTATATTGTAAAACCTTTTGAACTAAAATCATTATTAAAAATGGTAAAAGACTGCTTATAAAGCAGGGCCAAAAGCGAAGATGAAGAAATACATAACACGGTAGTAACTTCTCATTTACAGGGTTAGATGTGCTGACCTTGTATCCCGTAAAAAACTCATTCACAAATCAAATTTTATAAAATGAAACAGGTTAAAAGGATTGGTTTCGCAACTGCCTTTCTTTGTGTAACTGCTTTGCTGATTGCGGCATTTATCGTTCTTTTTAGCTACTCCGGTTGTTCGCCTAATGATAAATCAAAAGAAAACTCATCGGATAAAATTGCAGTTGTTAGCGACCCTGCTGTTGAATTAAAGACCGGCATGCACAAGTTTAAGGAAGACCATGTTATAGGGACCCGTAAGGTTATCCTTTAGCTGGTTGATGAACTTCCGGGAGTCTGATCAGGTCCGGGCTTATTGCAGCAACTTTTTGCCTTGCTCTGTCGCATTAGGGATAATCCCGCTTCTCTATGCCTGCATAGTGACTTATTCACAAAATACTATAGGTTTATGCCCTGCATAAATGTGTGAATTATATAATTTATAAATAAAATTATGTAACGCCGGTTCCTGTTTCCCGGAATACATTTATAAGAGTAAAAACTATTTGTTTTTTAAATTAAAGTGTATGAATAATAAGGAAAAAATATTTATTGTAAACAACCAGGAGGATGAGGATGGAGATAATCTTTTTCCGGGAAACAGGATCTTTAATGAAAATGTAAAAAGTGTACCGGAGACATATCCCCGCAATAATACTGTAAATAAAAAAGCTGACATTGTTGTACTACGGTCTGGCGGCTTATTTGTTCCTGCATGTGTTTCTGAAAAAAAATAAAAATATTTTGCCTGAGCAATGCGGATGGAAATTGAATCAAAGTAATGGCCTTTGCATGTACAGGCCCTGGTCTACATTCATCATTTATCGCCAGTTTCACAAAATGAATACATAAAATTGACAATACGTGTATTATTTACCCCGTATGTGTGAATTATGTAACTTATATCACTAATTGTATAACAGTTTCACCTGCAATACAATGGAACTTTACCAGTTTCTTTTACTTATCGGGATATATCTGAAAATACACATCAAATACATGGTGAGCAACCGTTGCAAAATGACGGTGAAAGAAGAGTTGAAAAAACTCGGGCTTCATTTCGTTATAGTTGAACTGGGTGAGGTTGAGATCATGGAGAATATTACGCCGGAACAAAGGGAAGAATTAAAAACTGCCCTGAGCAATTCCGGGCTTGAATTAATGGACGACAAAAAAGCTGTATTGGTAGAAAAAATTAAAAATGCCATTATAGAAATGGTTCATCATTCAGATGAAAATATTAAAATAAATTTCTCGGAATACTTACGTGAAAAATTAAATCACAATTACACGTACCTGGCCAATTTATTTTCAGAAGTACGGGGGATCACTATTGAACACTTTATGATTGCCCACAAAATTGAAAAGATAAAAGAATTAATAATTTATGACGAATTAAACATTACGGAAATAGCCTGGAAGATGAATTACAGCAGTGTGGCACATTTATCCAACCAGTTTAAAAAAATTACAGGGCTCTCCCCTACCCATTTTAAACAACTGAAGGACAAAAGGCGAAGCCCGATCGAAGAAATTGGAATCCTGCCGGAATCCATCGGGATTATCAGTACAAATGGCATAAATAAATAAAATGGAAACAACAAAAAGACAGGAATCACAATATGCCAGAAGCCTGATAGAAGCCAGCCTGGATCCCCTGGTCACTATCAGTACCGAAGGTAAGATCACTGATATGAACCAGGCAACTGTGAATATTACGGGCATCACCAGGGAAAAACTTATCGGTTCCGATTTCTTCGGTTATTTCACCGAACAACAAAAGGCCCGTGAGGTTTACCAGGAAGTGTTCGCAAAAGGTTCTGTTGCCGATTCTCCGCTTACGCTTCGGCATAAAAATGGCAAACTGACCGATGTATTATTCAACGGATCGGTTTATAAAGATGATCAGGGAAATGTATTAGGTGTGGTGATTGTCGCCAGGGATGTTACAGCTCAAAAATTACTTTCAAAATATTCACTCAGTCTTATTGAAGCAAGCCGCGATCCATTATTCACAATCAGCCCTGCCGGAAAAATCACCGATATGAATGAGGCAACGGTAAAGGTAACAGAGCTGTCACGGGAGAAATTGATCGGCACAGATTTCTTTGATTATTTTACTGACCCTGATAAGGCACGCAATGGTTACCAGCAGGTTTTTGCTAAAGGCTTTGTGGCAGATTATCCGCTAACCATAATGGATGGCAAGCTTACCGATGTATTATTCAATGGATCGGTTTATAAAGATGACAGGGGTAATGTGCTTGGTGCCGTGGTGGTAGCAAGAGTTATTACCGAGCAAAAAAGAATTGAAAAAGAATTGACTGAAGCGAAAGTGTTTGCCGAGTTGGCAACATTACTGGCTGAAGAAGCAAAAAATAAAGCAGAAAGCGCCACACGAATAGCTGAAAATGCCGTGAAAGCAAAACAGCAGTTCTTGTCAAACATGAGTCACGAGATCCGCACACCCATGAATGCGATTATCGGGTTTACAAAAGTATTGTTGAAAACAGATCTGTCTGCCAAACAAAAAGAATATTTGACAGCCATAAAGATGAGCGGCGATGCATTGATCGTTCTTATTAATGACATACTCGATCTCGCAAAAGTTGATGCGGGAAAAATGATATTTGAGCAAACCCCTTTCAAAATGGCCTTATCCATCTCCGCCATGCTTCATTTGTTTGAAACAAAAATCCAGGAAAAGAATATAGAGCTGGTAAAAGAATACGACCCCCGAATCCCGGAAGTGCTGGTAGGCGACCCGGTGCGCTTGCACCAGATTATATTAAATCTTGTAAGTAATGCAGTAAAGTTTACAACAAAAGGAAAAATCACGGTAGGTGTTCGTTTGTTGAGCGAAGATGAAGAGAAAGCGACCATTGAGTTTTCAGTGACGGATAGCGGGATCGGAATAGCCGAAAATAAATTAGGAAAGATCTTTGAAAACTTTCAGCAGGCGTCCAGCGGCACATCGCGGTTATATGGAGGAACAGGGTTAGGTCTTGCTATTGTGAAACAACTGGTAGAGCCCCAGGGAGGAAGTATTCATGTTACAAGTAAAGTTAATGTAGGTTCTACATTCAGCTTTATACTAAACTTTCAAAAAACCAATGCTGAAGCTGAATCAGAAATGGGAATAGAGGAACTGGATGAGGAAATCAGGAATATCAAAGTACTCGTGGTGGAAGACATTGCCCTTAATCAATTACTGATGAAAACACTGCTGGATGATTTCGGCTTTGAACGTGATGTCGCCGCCAACGGAAAAATAGCTATCGAAAAACTGCAAACAAAAACGTTTGATATTGTTCTGATGGACCTGCAGATGCCCGAAATGAACGGGTTTGAAGCGACCGAATACATCCGCAATAAAATGAATTCTAAAATCCCCATTATCGCTTTAACGGCCGATGTAACCACCGTTGACCTGGAAAAATGCAAAGCGGTAGGCATGAACGATTACATCGCCAAGCCCGTTGATGAAAAATTATTGTACAGTAAAATAGTTGGCCTGGTAAAGAAACCATCACCCGTAAAATATAAGAAAGATAAAAGGGAGCAACCCGGCCGGAGTGAAAAGCTGAAATGCATTGACCTGGCTTATTTGATCCACCGCACCAAATCTGATCCGAAATTAATGATGGAAATGATTGCCGCTTACCTGGAGCAAACTCCGCCTTTAATAAACACCATGAAACAAAGTTTCCAGGATAAAAACTGGGGCTCCCTGCATTCAGCAGTACATAAAATGATCCCCTCGTTTGCCATCATGGGTATCAGCTCAAATTTTGAAAACATGGCCAAGAAAGTCCAGGAATATGCAAACACTCACTTGCAGGAAGAGGGAATAGAAAAACTGGTTTTACAGCTCGAAGACGTTTGCACGCAGGCATGTAAAGAATTAGAAGTGGAATTTAACCTCATTAAAAATACTAAACGTGAAAAATAAAATAAAACTTTTCCTGGTAGATGATGATGCCGTGTTTTTAAAGTCTCTGGAGATCGAATTCCTCCAACATGCAGATTTTAGCATTGAAACTTTTTCAACCGGCGAATATTGCATGGAAAATTTATTACACAGCCCTGATGTAATCATCCTGGATTATCATCTTGACGGCATTGATAAAAATGCAATGAACGGGATAGAAACACTGGATAAAATAAAGGCCATTTTTCCCGATATACCTGTAGTGATGCTCTCCAGCCAGGATAAAATTGATGTAGCCATTAACTGTATGCACCACCGGGCTTTCGATTATGTTGTGAAAAGCGAAACCGCTTTTGTTCGTTTACAAAAAATTATTACTACTATTTTCAATTATAAAAAAATGGAAAAGACCTTGAATTGGTATATGGAGAGGGCTTAATCCTTTATACATTTTACTTTCGAATTTTAATCTCATTAAATAATTAATTACAGTGAATTCAGAACAACAATCCCCGCTTACTATACTGCTTGCAGATGACGATGCTGATGATCGCTCTTTCTTTGAGAAAGCATTGGGGAAAATACCCATTGCAACCCGTCTTATTACACTAAATGACGGAGAGCAGTTGATGGATTATCTCTCTGTAAATACTGAACAGTTGCCCGATGTTCTTTTCCTGGATCTGAGCATGCCACGCAAAAGCGGGTTCGAATGTTTAACAGAGATAAAAGATAATATAAACCTGAAAGATATACCTGTAGTCATGTTCTCTACCTCTTACACCCAGGACTTTAATTATGAGCTGAGTATGATCAATGTACTCTATAAATTAGGAGCACAGGATTATATCCGGAAGCCGAGTGATATTGCCCAGCTTAAACAACTCATTTTTCATTCGCTTTGCAAGGTGATAAAAGTAAGCCGGCTTGACCTGCAGGAAATAGAGCTGTGATAAAATGTTTTCAAATAATCCGATCAATTAAAATTGTTTCTGATGAGTATCAACAAACTGAATATCCTGCTTGCAGATGACGATATAGATGACTGCCTCTTTTTTAAAAATGCATTAGAGGAATTGTCACTATCCGTTCAGCTTACAACCGTGCATGACGGGGAGCAACTGATGAACTACCTTTCTGAAAATTCATCCCGCAATGGCGGGACCGATGTTCTCTTTCTCGATATCAATATGCCCCGCAAAAACGGTTTAGAATGTTTATCGGAGATAAAACGAAATACAAAGTTGAAAGATATCCCTGTGGTCATTTTTTCAACATCAAACTCAAAGGAAAAGGTAGGCCTGGTCTTCAAAAGCGGTGCTGATATTTATATTCACAAGCCCGGTGATTTTTCGCAACTGAAACAGGTTCTTCTCCATGCGCTCCCCATTGCAGTAGAAAATATATATTCAACCGGCTCATTAAAATATATTCTTAACGCATGAGTATACGGCAACTGAATATACTGCTTGCAGATGACGACAAAGATGATCGCTTGTTTTTTAAAATGGCATTGGATGCGTTAACCATTTCCACGCAACTTACAACTGTTGCAGACGGAGAAAAATTAATGGCTTATTTATCGGAAAATGCGCAGCAGCTTCCGGATGTACTTTTATTGGATCTCAACATGCCGCGAAAAAATGGCTTTGAATGTTTATCAGAAATAAAACTCAGCAATACCCTGAAACAGCTTCCTGTTATCATATTCTCAACTTCATTTGAGCAAGAGGTGGTGAACCTGCTTTACCAAAACGGGGCACTATATTTTATGCGGAAGCCTGCTGAATTTTCACAACTCAAAAAAATAATTCAACAAACGGTTACACTTATATCGCAGGACCTTCCTGCATCGCCTTCGCTGAAGCTTCAGCAAAGCAGGGCGGGACAGGCAGGAAATATTTCACAACCAACCAGGGAAAACTTTGTACTTACCGTACAAAACAGCCGGGTTATATAGTCCCGGCCCGGGTGAGAGAAAATAAGAATGAACCGGCAATTTTTAAACAAAAAATTTCATAAATCAGGAAATGGCAAAAATAAATAATACGGAGGAAGATGAGTTGATCATTGCTCATAACGAACTTACTTTTGAAATAAAAGAGAAAGAAAAACTGGCGGCCGAATTACGAATTGCCAGGAAAGAACTTGCCTTTCAAATAGAACAGAAAGGAAAACGGGCCGAAGAATTGGGCATTGCCAACAAAGAACTTGTATTCCAAAATGATGAAAAAGAAAAACGGGCAGCAGAGTTGATCATTGCCAATAAAGAACTCGTCTTTCAAAATAAAGAGAAAGAAAAACGGGCGGAAGAGTTGGGCATTGCCAACAAAGAACTTGTATTTCAAAACGATGAAAAAGAAAAACGGGCAGCAGAATTGATCATTGCCAATAAAGAACTGGCCTTTCAAAACGATGAAAAAGAAAAACGGGCAGCAGAATTAGGTATTGCCAATACAGAATTGGTATTTCAGAATGATGAGAAGGAAAAACGGGCAGCAGAATTAATCATTGCCAACAAAGAACTGGCCTTTCAAAACAAGGAGAAAGAAAAAAGGGCAGCAGAGTTAGGTATTGCCAATAAAGAACTTGCTTTTCAAAACGAAGAGAAAGAAAAAAGAGCTGCAGAGTTAATCATTGCCAACAAAGAACTCCTGGCATTCACTTATATATCCAGTCATGATTTGCAGGAGCCCCTGCGAAAAATACAAACTTTTGTATCAATCATACTCGAAAATGAAAATGAAAACCTCTCTGAAACCGGTAAAAATAATTTTCAGCGGATGCAACTGGCCGCAGGCAGAATGCAGCAGCTTATTGATGATCTGCTGGCCTTCTCCCGCATCAGCACCACGGAGCTCACTTTTGAAAAAACTGACCTTTCCATAATTATTGAGGAGGTAAAAACCGAACTAAAAGATACCATCCAGGAAAAGCATGCAACTATTGAAGCGACTGAGATCTGCCCTGTCAACATCATCGCTTTTCAGTTTCGCCAGCTCATGTACAACCTTATAAGCAATGCACTCAAATTTTCAAATCCGGGCATCTCACCACACATAATAATAACCAGCAGCATTATAAAAGGAAGTAAATTAAATAACGAAAAGCTTTCGCCTGAAAAAAATTATTGCCATATCACCATTAAAGATAATGGCATCGGGTTCGAACCCCATTTCAGGGAGCGTATTTTTGAAGTGTTCCAGAAATTACACGGTAAGGAAGTGTATGCAGGTACGGGTATCGGTCTTGCCATTGTAAAGAAAATTGTGGAGAACCATAACGGCATCATTTCAGCAACAAGCGAATTAAATAAGGGGGCGCAGTTTGATATTTATATTCCCGCCTGATTAAAATATATCCCGGTAACCACGGGTCGGTCAACAAACTACGAGAATCGGTGAATCAGGTAATTTATTTCCAAAGCTGTATAACACTTTCCTGTTTTATTCAATTCATATCCCTTTGAATTAGTTCAGGCCCTTTGCGGCTGATAGTTGACCGGATATTTATTTAACAAAAAGTTCATGAAATAAAATCCAATCCGTGATAAGCCATTCATGCCGGTACATATCCTGTTTGTTCCTTTATTTACACATTTATGTTTCCCAATGTATTACCTGTCCATATAAATCATTTTGTATGTGCAGAAAAAGGATGCCAAATGTTAAAATAAAATTGTGGCACGGTTATGGACTAATGTGGTAAAGACACAAAAACCTTTTCAAATGAATGAACAGTTGTAACAGAAAAGGCTTACTCCGGGTGTTTAAACAATATTTTTAAAATCCTAAAAACAATATTATGACAAATTCAAATGAACCAAGGGCTTCCGTAGAAAGTCAGCAAGCACCCCGAAAAAATTACAAAAATGCTATTATAGTCGCATTAGCAGTTGCTTTTTTGGGCACAGGCGGGTATTTTATAGTTGATAAAACAAAATCCGGACAGGTTATTGAAAAGCAGCAAACACAAATTGTCCAGGTAACTGATGAAAAAAGTGATATCCAGAAAAGTTTTGATGAGTCATTGGTCCGGCTTGATTCCATGACCGGCAGTAATACTGATCTGAACAATAAATTATCAGCAAAAAACCAGGAGATTGCTAAAACAAAAACGGAGATCCGCAGCATTCTTAACAAGAAAAATGCTACTGCCGCTGAATTAGTAAAAGCCAAAGAATTAATTGTCTCGCTGAATGTTAAGATAACTGATATGGAACAGGAAGTAGCCCGGTTAACACAGGATAATCAGGTTTTAAACCAGGATAAAGTAGTGCTGACGGCGGAGAAAGAAAAATTAAGTCAGGACCTGACAGCTACTACTGTAATCAAAGAAGATCTTATAAAAAAAGTAGATATTGCTTCCACGCTCAATGCATCTAATATTACAATTACTCCTGTTAATGTAAGAAAGAATGATAAAGAAAAAATTACAGCGACAGCAAAAAGAGTTGATAAACTGGTGATATCCTTTGATGTAAATAACCGTATTGCAGATCCTGGTATGAAAGAAGTTTATGTATTGGTCACCGGACCCGATGGTAAACTGATATCTACAGAAGCTTTAGGATCAGGCACCTTTACAACCCGTGACGATGGCGATAAACTTTACACTGCCAAACTTCCGGTTGATGTAGAAACAGCAACAAAGAAAATGGTGGAGTTTTCCTTTACACCCGGTGCTGATTTTTTACAGGGGAATTACACCATTCAGATTTATCAGAATGGATTCATGATAGGTGAAGGGAAACGTGAATTGAAAAAGGGTGGTTTGTTCAGCTAATTGATTTTATCTTTTAAGTTTTTTATTTCAGAACCCTATAAATAAAAAAAAGCAGCCTCCCCGGGCTGCTTTTTTATGATAGAGCTGACTCCTTTAATGTGTGAATAATATAACTAATTTATAAAAATGTGTAACATTTTCGCAATTAAAGTAACCCACCTTTACATTTCCTGAGTTGATTTATTTCCTCCTGTTTTTTCCGTTTAACTGAACATTCTTTAAATAATCGGGGGCGTTAAAAATGATTGAAGTCACAAAAGAAGGCATCCTGCTGAAAAAAACCACATTGGGTTTTGAAAATGAAGGGGTGTTAAATCCGGCAGTAATAAACGGGAACGATGGTATACATCTTTTCTACAGGGCAGTTAGTAAGGGTAATTATTCAAGTATCGGCTATTGCAGGTTAAAAGGACCTTTATTGGTTGAAGAACGGTTAGAGGTCCCTGTTCTTTTTCCTCAATCCGATTATGAATCTCATGGTGTGGAAGATCCCCGCATTGTAAAGATTGAGGATTTGTATTATCTCACTTACACTGCCTATGACGGAGTCAATGCGCTGGGTGCATTGGCGGTTTCAAAAGATTTAATGCACTGGGAGAAGATGGGTTTAATAGTGCCCCAGATGACTTATGATGAATTTAGCCGGCTGGCAGGGTCCAAAGCTGCATTAAATCAAAAATATCTTCGCTATAATAAACTCGGGGGAGTTAGTGAAAACCAGGTAAAGAAAGTATTGATCTGGGATAAAAATGTCATTTTCTTCCCCAGGAAAATAAATAATAAGTTATGTTTTCTGCACAGGATAAGACCCGATATCCAGTTTGTTGCTGTAAATAATTTACAGGAACTCAGCATCGAATTCTGGCAGCATTATTTTCTTCACCTGGATAACAGTATAGTGCTTTGCCCAAAATATGACCATGAAGTAAGTTATATCGGTGGTGGTTGTCCGCCAATAGAAACAGAGCAAGGGTGGTTATTGATTTATCATGGAGTACATGATACAGTTAAAGGATATGTCTATTCAGCCTGTGCCGCATTATTGGATCTGCAGGATCCGCAGAAAGAAATTGCCCGGTTGCCTTATGCTTTGTTCACACCTGAATACGAGTGGGAATTGAAAGGCGAAGTGAATAATGTGTGTTTTCCTACGGGTACATTACTTACCGGAGATACCTTGTACATATATTATGGTGCTGCCGATGAGCAGATTGCCTGCGCATCGGTAAGTTTATCTGCCTTGTTGAAAGAGTTACTACTTAACAAAGACCAAACAACAGCTTGTACATCCACTGAAAGCGTTGCAGCAGTTGAAGAGGCTGCCGGCAGCCAGCATTTTATTACGATGCCGGCTATTGTAAACTCAGATAATGGTAAATAAAAAAACTGATAATTTTTTACAGGTTGCCTGATCCTAAAAAAGATGATAAAAGAAATGCTGGTCAACTGCAATAATACGCTGCCGGATAAAAGCAGACAAAATAAAAGCCGCCAGGCAGTCCATGGAATGGGGCTCGTGAAAAATGATCCCGGATTCCCGGGACCCGAAATCTTATTCATTACCTCCTACCCTCCCAGGGAATGCGGGATAGCAACCTATTCTCAGGATCTGATAAAGGCGTTGAACAACAAATTCGGTCATTCATTCAAAATAAACATTTGCCCGGTAGAATCAGATATTGAAAAACATACATACCCGGATGACGTAAAATATGTCCTTAATATTGATTATCCGGAGGTATTCATGGCGTTAGCCGGATCCATTAATGATAATGACAACATCAAAATGGTAATGATACAGCACGAGTTTGGGTTATTTAAAAAAAATGAGGATCATTTCAACCGGTTTTTAAACACTCTCCTTAAACCCGTTGTGATTGTTTTTCATACCGTACTGCCCCGCCCGGATGAATTGTTAAAATTAAAAGTGCAGCTACTCTCCGGCGTCGCTGACTCCCTTATCGTCATGACAAATTCTTCGGCTCAGCTATTGATCAATGATTATGGGGTGCCGGAGAAAAAATTAACCATTATTCCACATGGCACACACCTGGTACCGCATGCTGATAAGGAGCTTTTGAAGAATAAATATAAATTATCCGGGAAAAAAATACTCTCGACATTTGGATTGCTAAGCTCGGGAAAAAGTATTGAAACTACGTTGGATGCCCTGCCGGCGATCGTTAAAAGCAACCCGGATGTTCTGTTTCTTATTATTGGTAAAACGCATCCTTCTGTTATAAAACAGGACGGGGAAAAGTACCGCAACATGCTGGAAACAAAGGTTGCAGAACTGCAATTACAGCAACATGTAAAATTTATTAACTATTTTCTAACCCTGCCTGACCTGTTGGAATATTTACAGCTCACTGATATTTATTTATTCACCTCCAGGGACCCTAACCAGGCAGTAAGCGGAACATTTTCCTATGCCATCAGTTGCGGCTGTCCTGTAATCTCCACTCCCATTCCACATGCACGGGAGGTATTAGGGAATGATGCCGGGATTATTATTGATTTTGAGAACCCGCAACAATTAAGCGAGAGGGTGATCAGCTTATTGAATGATGAACAGTTAAGAATAAACATAAGTTCGAACGGATTGCACAGAATGGCATCCACTGCCTGGGAAAATGCAGCCATTGCTCATGCCCTGTTGTTTGAAAAAATTGTAAATGATCAGATCATTTTGCAGTATAAAATGCCGGCTATCAGTCTTGATCATGTAAATAAATTAACAACTGATCTTGGAATGATTCAGTTCTCTAAAATCAATCATCCCGATATTAATTCAGGTTACACACTGGATGATAACGCACGGGCAATGATAGCCATGTGTCAGCATTTTGAATTGACCGGAGACCAAAAGGATATAAAATATATAAATATCTATTTCAATTTCATAAAACATTGCCTGCAACCCGGGGGATATTTTCTTAACTATGTAAATGAACAAAAACAGTTTACTGAACAAAACAGTTCTGCTAACCTCGCTGATTCAAACGGGAGGGCTATTTGGGCCCTGGGCTATTTAATTTCCCTGAATGATTTATTGCCGGCTGAATTTTTTTCAGCTGCAGCATCAATAATGAAAACTGCTTTGCTGAATGTAAATAAAATTCATTCTACCCGGGCCATGGCTTTTATCATAAAAGGGTTGTATTACAGTACATTAAAAAATAAATCAGCCGGTGACATATTATTAATGATGCAACTGGCAAACAGGTTAGTTCAAATGTACAGGCATGAGGCAGATAATGAATGGCGCTGGTTTGAAAGTTATCTTACTTATGCTAACAGTATTTTACCGGAAGCGCTGCTATGCGCCTGGTTGGCAACCGGAGAAATATTGTATAAGGAAGTGGCCAAATCGTCTTTTGATTTCCTGTTGTCGAAAACTTTTACGAAGAACAACATAAAAGTAATTTCCAATAAAGGGTGGTTGCATAAAGTAAAGAGGTCGGTGCAGGTAGAAACCGGGGGTGAACAACCCATTGATGTAGCTTATACCATTCTGGCATTAAGTAAATTTTATGAAGTATTTAAAGAGGACGGATATAAATACAAAATGGGAATATCATTCAATTGGTTCCTGGGGGCAAATCACCTGCACCAGATCATTTACAATCCCTGCACCGGCGGATGTTATGACGGACTGGAAGGAAATTATGTAAATCTCAACCAGGGAGCTGAGTCAACTGTTAGCTACCTGATGGCAAGGTTAACGGTTGAAAAATATTTTAAAGTGGAACAAAGAATCAGCCTCCCGGTAGCTACCGGAACCCCCGTGAATCATAAGGAACAATACTTGAAATTAAACTGGCAAAATCAATTAGTGTAATGTGTGAATCATGTAACTTATTTTCAAAATCGTGTAACAATCACCAGAAAAAAGAGGTCCAACTTTACATAACTCCTTCGAAAAACCATATTTCTCATATGACAGTTAGTTTTGGTTCCGGTCCCCCGATTAATCGGGGGACTTTTTATTTACAGGCAAATGAATACTGAAAATAATAAACAGCAGGCTGAAGTTGTAAACAGGTGATAACCGTCATAAGAGACAATAGAGTTATAAAATGTTACCATCTGCGGCAATGTGTGAATGATATAACTCTTTTCTGCAATTGTGTAATGCTTTCCCTGTTTAAAGGACTCATCTTTACCGGGTGAAAATTCTTTCACTATTAAATTTAAAATATGAACACAACAGAAGTAAAAGGAAACTGGAATGAGCAGAAAGGCAAGCTCAAACAAAAATTTGCAGCCTTAACGGATAATGATCTGCTGTTTGAAGAAGGCAAGAAAGATGAAATGCTGGGGAAACTTCAGATAAAATTGGGTAAAACCAAAGAAGAGTTGCAAAGTATTATTAAAGCGTTATAATCATCCGTTCCGGGTATATCTAATCAATCTTATAAATTTCAAAAAAAATTATTTACAAATGAAAAAGACAATTCTCATCGCCGCCTTATTAATGAGCGGTTTTTTATTTCAAACTGCTTCCGCACAAATTCGGGTGTCTATCAGGGCCAATATTGGCTCTCAACCTGTGTGGGGACCAGTCGGGTATGATCGTGCCGATTATTATTATATGCCCGATATAGACGTGTTCTATAATGTTCAAAGCCGCCAATATGTTTACCAGGATCGTGGACGCTGGATATTTGTTTACACTTTACCAATGCAGTATCGCTATTATGATTTAAACAACGGGTATAAAGTGGTAATTAATAATGATCCGAGACCTTACCGCAATGCCGATAATTACCGGTCAAGGTATTCGCAATACAAAGGCAATCACGGGCAGGAAGCGATCCGTAATAGTCATGATTCAAGATATTACCAGATCAAAGGCCATCCTGAACACAATAATTGGCAGCAAGAGCAAAATCGCAGGAGAAGACATTAATTCTGATAATCAGCGGGAAGATCATAATCATCGTCAGTAATTACTTTTCCGGTATCCTTTAATAGTACGGAACTATTAATTACTAATTACTGACGATTTCATTTTTTCCGGATCAGACCTACAAGTACTTACATTCTTCAATAAGAAAAAAATAATTTATGAGCAATTTATTATACACCGCTGCTGTCATCCTGATAATCGGATGGCTGATCGGGTTCTTCGTATTAAATGCCGGGGGCATCATTCATATCCTGCTTGTTATAGCGGCTATCGCTATCTTGTTAAGAATTATCCAGGGAAGAAAAGTAATTCAATAAAGGTTAGTGCTGTTGCTGTAAAACAAAAGCGGCTCTCAAAAGAAAACCGCTTTGTATTTCACCAAAACCAACTATTGCAACAATGGTTGCAACAGTAAGACCAGATCAGCCGGCAGGTTGCTGCTTGCGGATTTTTCCCAGCCATACTTTTTTTCCCTGCAATCTCCGGACCCCGAACATGATACCCACAAAGATGAAAAAGAACGGACCGGCAAAGCCTAATAAGGCAATGAATTTGGTTCCGTAAAAACCCTGCATTGGCCTCTTCAACCGTTCAGCAATCAGGTACATACTTGGTACCATGATCAGTGTAAGGAAGAAAGAAAGAATAAGGCCAAAGATGATCGTCCAACTCAACGGGCCCCAGAACACGACACTGTCACCTCCAAAGAAAATATTGGGACGCAGGTGCTGGAACAATCCCACAAAGTCAATATTAAACCCAATTGCTAACGGCAGTAAACCTAAAATGGTTGCCACGGCTGTTAACAAAACGGGTATGATCCTGATCTTGCCCGCCTGTATTGCCGCCTCTCTTGTCCGCATCCCCCTGCCACGAAGTTCATCGGTAAATTCTATAATGAGGATACCGTTCTTTATCACAATACCGGCCAGGCCTACGATGCCTACCAGCACCATGATGGTCGCCATGGTCATCCCTGTAATTGCATAGCCGAGTAATACACCAATGACGGAGAAGAATATCTCTGTTATGACTATAAACGGTTTGCTCATTGAATTAAACTGCAGCACCAGTATTAAAAAGATCAGGCCGATAGCAATGATAAAAGCGGTTCCTAAAAATGCCTGTGTTTCTTTTTCCTGTTTACTTTGCCCGCTTAATCTGATCGTAACATCAGCCGGTATTTTCACCCGCCCTTTAAAATCATCAATCTTTAATTGCAGCTCGGCATTTACTTTACCTACCATCGTGGGGTTCAGAACATTGCCCTGTAACTGGATGGTACGTTTTACATTCTTTCTTTTTACCCCGCCTGTTGTATTGGTGTAGTCAATGGTTGCCACAGCACTCAGTGGGATAGATTTTACCTGCATGGTGTTCATATCCATGAAAGTGATACGCATATTGATCAGGTCGGTGATATTCTGACGCATCAGGTCAGTGTAGCGTAACTGTATCTTATATTCATCTTCACCGTCTTTTATTTTGCTTACTTCTTTTCCAAAGACTGCTGTGCGTAATTCCATGCCTATCTGCCCGGTGCTGATGCCCTCAAACATGGCTTTCTGCCTGTCCACATTAATGGTGATCTCGGGATTATTCAGATCCACATCAGCCTGCAGGTTTTCAATGCCCTCGACTTTGTTTGTATCCAAATAATTAAACAGCTGGGTGGCAATAGCAGCGATGCTTTCAAAATTATCCCCGGCCACTTCAATATTCACCGGCGGATCCGTGGGCGGGCCGCCGTCTTCCTGTGCCACTTCCACATTGGCCCCGGGGATACCCTGCACAGCTTCTCTTATTGCATCTTTATAGGGTCCTGTCCTTTTGCCATGTCTTTTTTCGAACTCAACAAAGGAAACCTGGATACGGCCTAAATTAGATTGAACACTCCGGTTATTGTCTCTCGGGTTATTGGCACTCACCGCCACATTGCTGATAATGCTTTCTACTATACTGCCTGCTGTTCCCGGTTTTTCTTTTTCCAGTACTTTCTGCACTCTTTTTTCCAATACCCTTGTGATGCTGTCAGTATATTTTACATCCGTGCCTACCGGCAATTTTAAATACACGTAAACAAAGTGTGGGTCACCGCTTGGAAAGAAGGTTGATTTATTTCCCCGCAGCATTAAAAAGCCGGCAGAAAAAGCAAACAGGCCAAAAAGGGAAATAAATGCATACACCGGTTTTTTGCCAGTTAATACCCAGCGCAGCAGTTTTTCATACCGGTTCATCAGTTTTGGTAATACTTTTTGCTGGAATGAATGAATCAGGTCATTCAATACATAAGCATTGAGCACCATCAGAACAGCCATCAGCAACAGGAAATTTGCCAGCCCATGCATGCCCGGCAGGTGCAGTAAAATACCGGTAATTGTAAAAACAATAAACCATTTATTCCTGAATACAGCCCTTTTTGGTTTCTCATATTCCCCGCCTGAATGACCCAGTCGGGCAGGTTTTCCTTCCGGCTTCATAAAACTTACTGCAAACACCGGGTTGAAAATAAATGCAACGATCAATGATGCTGCCAATGTAAGGATCAGGATCGTTGGCAGGTAGATCATGAATTTACCGATCAACCCCTTCCAGAATAACAAAGGGAAGAAAGGAGCCAGCGTGGAAGCCGTACCAGCCAGTACCGGGATGAACACTTCCCCCGCAGCTTCCTTGGCGCTCCGGATGATGGGTACTTTCCCATTATTATAAATACGGTGGGTATTTTCAATCACCACGATGGCATCATCCACGATAATACCCAATCCAAACAGTAAGGCGAACAAAACAATGAAATTGAGAGTAACCGTAGTACCGATAACACTATCGGCCAATGGTAAAAATATAAAGGCAACGAATACACTCAGCGGCACACTTAATGCAACGAAGAAAGAATTCGTAACCCCCATGAAGAACATCAGGATTATCAATACCAGGATAAACCCGATGACGATTGTATTGATCAGTTCATTGAAAGAAGTCTTTGTCTGTTTACTCTGGTCACCGGTAAATTCAACTCTCAGGTCTTTGGGCAGTTCCTCAGTTTTCTGCATTTCAAGCACTACTGCTTTCACTTTATCAGCACAGTTGATCAGGTTCTCACCTGCCCTTTTTACGATGTTAAGGGTAACAACATTTTTACCATCCAGCCGGGCATAGCTGTCTTTCTCCTTAATGGTATCTTTTAATTCGGCAATATCTCTTAAGTAAACGGATGCTCCCTGTGTACTGCTCCGGACAACGATGTTCTGCAGATCCAGTGCATTGGTAAACTGGCCCTTGACTTTCAATGTACGCTTCATGTTGCCTACTGCTATCAAACCTCCGGTGATATCGTTATTCTCCCGGCTGATGGCATCTTCAATATCCCTGAAACTTACCCTCGCTGCGGTCATTTTATAGGGATCAACATTCACCTGTATCTCTCTTTCCGGGGCGCCCACGATCTCCGCTCTTGTTACTTCACTCAATTCTTCAAACCGGTCCTGCATTTTATCTGCATACTGTTTCAGTTTGATGCTTTCATAATCGCCACTCACATTCACGAACATGATGGGCATTTCACTAAAAGCAAATTCCTGCACATCCGGTTGTGATGTAAGGTCATTGGGCAGGTCTGTTTTTGCTTTATCGATCGCATCTTTTACTTTTTGCTTGGCCAGTTCTGTTTTTACATCGGTATCAAACTCCACCACGATCAGGCTGTAATCTGTCTGCGAAGTGCTTTGAATTTTATTCACCTTGGCGCCGCTGATGCCTTTCAGTTGTTTTTCTATCGGCCTTGTAACCAGGTTCTCAATATCTTTCGGGGAATTGCCCACATATACCGTAGTCACTGAAATAGTTGGCACCACGATATCCGGGAACTGCTCCTTAGGCATGGAGTTGAACTTTGTCAATCCATATAAAGTAATAAGGATGGCGATAATATAAATAGCAGTCCTGTTGTCAATAGCCCAGCTGCTGGGACCGAACTGTTTAAATTTTTCTTTACTGCCTGCAAAAATTTTCATCTGAAATATTTTAGATCATCAAATTGATTTTGGTTTAGCCAGCTCCATTACTACTATCATCGCCTGTTGTGTCACTCACTTGTACGTTCTGTAATTCTATTCAGCATTTGCAATTATTCTCACACTTATCTAAATTTCACTTGATGTAATTTTTTCTGCAACGGGTTTCACCCGATGCTATTCATATTGAACCCCTCCGGGGTTCTACTTTCTCATTTCTTATTCCTTATTTATTTTCCTGCCCTTACCACTTGCCCGTCATACACCGTCTGGTAACCTTCGGTAATTATCAATTCACCTCCTGTCAAACCACTTTTTATTTCAATAAGCCCGTTATATGCTTCACCGGTGATCACCACTTTCTTCCTGGCCAGCATTTTATCGCCGGCTTTTTCCATCACATATACATATTTATTTTTTTCATCACTCTGCACCACATTAACTGGGATAGCAATAGCTGCTTTTGCTTCATAGTCCAGTATCTTCATGGTAGCGGTCTGGTTGGGTTTCAGAAAGGGATCTGAAGGAAGTTTTGCTTCAGCAGTAAATGATCTTGTAGTTGAGTTAATAGAAGCACCCACCATACTGATGACCGATTGATAGGGCGGTATGCTACTTTCAGGGATCACTACTTCTACTTTATCCCCTTTCTTAATACTTGTTACATAATTCTCCGGAACATTGGTGACTATTTTTAAATTATTGTTGTTCACTATCCGGATACCTGCCCCGGGCATAGCGGCACTCTGGGGAGAAAAGAACTCACCCACTTTTATATTCATTTCATCGATCATACCACTGATGCCTGCATATACATTCGACATATTGGCCTGCTCCTGCGCCATGCTCACCTGGGCCTGTGCAGCTTTCAGCTGGCTTTGCAATGCATCCACGTCTGCTTTTGCATTGATGACATTCATTTCGGTGCCGATATTTTGTTCCCATAAATTCTTGTGACGTTCATACGATGTTTGTGCCTGGGCAAGTCTTGCTTTCAATACACCTGTTTGTTGCTGTGCCGCCACCACAGATTGCCTCGCCATGGCATCATCCAGTTTTAATATCAGTTGCCCCTTGCTCACTTTACTTCCGGCCTTCACATAAATGGCCTTCACCAATCCTCCCTGGCCGGTTGGGGCCACATAAGCCATTCCTTCTGCATCGATCTTACCCTGCAGTTCTATATAATGAGTAAAATCCTGTATCCTCAGCGTATCAACAGACACTAACTTTTGCGCCTGCTGTGTGGCTTTGGGATCAGCTTTTGCAATCTGCTCTTCCAACTGGCGGATATCAGCATCCAGTTTATACTTCTCTTTTTTCAGCTTTTCCAGTTTAACTTTCAGGTCGCCGGTATCGCCTTTTTTATCCTTAGCACCACTATTGCAACCAGCAATGATGAGCGTAACAACTGTAACTGTTAAAACAAAAACTTTCTTCATAAACTTATGATTGTAGTAATAATTGAATTATAATTTTCCCAATGCTTTTAAATAACTGATCCTCGCAACGATGGCATCGTACAACGACCTGAAATAATTGGATTGTGCCTGTTGCAGATCCGTATCTGATTGCAGGATGGCAAAACTGGAACCCAGCCCTGCTTCATATTTTTTCTTTTCTGTGTTGTACACTTTTTCGGCCAGCTTCATATTGTCTTCCTGCATATCCATGTTCAGGATAGCGTTGGTCAGTGTATTTTTTGCAATGGTTATTTCCAGGTCAATTCCTTTTTTTGCCTGGTCCAGGCTGTTCTCCACTTTTTGCAGGGTAAATTTTGCCTGTTGTATCTTATATTTTTTAGAGAACCCATCGAATATGGGAATGCTGACGCTGAGACCAACCTGGTTGGTATTGTACCAGAACCAGGGTTTGCCCCCTGCGCTCATAGCTGCCGAGCTCCGCTGCCCTGTTTCCTGGAACCCATAAAAAGCAGCCAGCGTCGGGAAATAGGAAAGTTTATATCTTCTTATATCATACCCCTGTAATTCTTTTGCTTTGTTAAGAAATTTTATATCATTCCGGTCCTCATAAGAAAAACTGTTTTCCAGTATCCCTTCTTTTACCTGGGCAGAGCTAAGAGCGTCTTTTAAAACAAGTGTATCCGATTGAGATAAGCCCAGCGTCATCTTTAAAACAGCATAACCAATAGCCACTCCGTTTTTCAGTTGATTTTCTACCGCCCTTGTATTGTTGAGAGAAACCGTGGTTTTATCAATATCCAGCTTTTCAACAAACCCGTTTTTAAACATCAGTTCCATATCATGCGCCAGCTTCTCCAGCCGTTTCAGGCTTTCCTGGACAAATCCTAATTGTTTTTCGCCGATCAATACAGCATAATAATTTTTATAAACAGCTTCCCGCACTTTATCTTCCGCCACTTTTATCTGCAGGTCACTTGATTCAAGCAGGGCCTTCCTGGCCAATAAACCAACAAATACCTGCGGTTCAAACAACAATTGCTGCAGGGTGGCTCCCATACCTACATTCCACGGCGAGAAGAATGAAAAATTTTGGACTTTGAACTCGCCATCTGCACTTATGGGTATGTTATTCCCATCTTTCACGCCTTCTTTTTTCAGTATTTCATAAATCTTTGTTTCTGTGGCATCCGGAAATTGTATCAATGGCAGCGACAGGTAATGATTACCCTGCAACGACCCGGTTACCTGCGGAAGAGCGGCTGCTGTTATTTCTTTATTTCTTGCTTCCGCAATTTTATAATCGAGGTGAGCATTTTTCAGGTCAGTCACATTTTTAAAGGCAATGTCAACCGCATCCTTCACCCCGATCTCATATTTCTGCTGGGCTGCAATTGTATTGCCAAGCAGCAATAAAACAATTACGCCGCTTCTATGGAACCATTTTTTTGTCATGTGTTATAGATTTTTTTTCCTGTTTATATTTCAGAATCAGTTTATGCCCCTTCAGCGTGGCCAGACCATAGAGGTAGTGTTCAATAATTTCCTGTGTCACTTCCACGAGGTTATATTTCCGCGGAGGAAAGACAGCAATATTAAAAGCGATCATCATGGACTCCAGGCGAAACTTTGACAGGATGTCCACATTGATCTCCGGCCTGAATAACTCCTCCCGGATACCCCTTTCCATGTTTTTGCGGATCACTTCCAGCAAGAACTCATTTTTGTGTTTTAAAAATTTCTGGAATGATGCCATATGAAATTTTTCCAGGTCGTAGAGTACCATCGGGTTCATATTCCGGAACTGTTCAGCGATCTGTTCCATGGTAATGAATATCTCATCCACGGCATCTTTTGAGTGCAACCGGCATTCAACACAATCCTGCTGACCTCTTTTCAGTTCCTTGTCCACTACGGCATCCACCAGTTCATCCTTGTCGGCAAAAAACTGGTACAGGGTTTTTTTTGACATGGCCAGCTGGGCGGCTATATCATCCATAGAAATGGAACGGATGCCATAGCGCATAAACAATTCATCTGCCTTAGCCTGTATTCTTTCTTTATGATCCATGTTAGTAAAATGAGGGACAAAACTATGGAAACTTTTTATGTTACCAAAGTTTCCATCCCTTTTTTTAACCGTTCTTACCGGTTTTTTCCGCATTTGGCCGATTTATATTTCAGCTACCTTTAAGTTCTAATCAGACTGATATGAAGGAAGATGATGTTAAATACATACAGCCATTCAAATGGAAGAAGATCATTCAATATTTACTGCAGGGCCTCCTGATCCTGGCCCCGATTGCCGTCACAGCTTACTCTATTTACTGGATCGTATCCACCGTTGATAACTGGTTGCCCATTTTTACCGAACCGGTAAAGGACTTCCAGGGCCATGTTATCGGGCATAAAGTGAAAAACTATGGGCTTGGATTTGCGATCATCCTGGTAGCCATCATTCTTATCGGTTACCTGAGTGCTTTTTTTATTCAATCAAAGATTTTTAGCCTCTTTGATTCCTGGCTGGAAAAAACGCCGGGGGTCAAATACATTTATTCATCGGTAAGGGACTTCTTCGGCGCATTTGCCGGTGAAAAAAAGAAATTTAATACCCCCATCCTGGCCAATGCATTTGCTGACAATGTCTGGATAATGGGTTTTTTGACAGATGAAGAACTGGAAAAATTTGATCTGGGTGCCGAAATGGTTTCCGTTTACATACCACAGGCATACCATTGGGCCGGGCAGCTATATGTGTTGCCCCGTAGCAAAATAAGAAAGCTGGACAAGATAAGCTCAGGCGATGCAATGAAATATGCTGTTTCCGGCGGAGTGGTTGAAGCAGAAGAAGATAAAATACATATCAGGGAAACAGAAAAACCGGTAGTGGCAGAAGAAAGGAAACCCGCGCCATTACAGAATTCCGGCAATGAAAGCTTATTATAATTGTTAAGTGAAAAGAATTGTTTTAATATCTTTTTCCCTGTTGCTTTCACAACAGGTTTTTTGCTGGGGATTTTATGCTCATAAAAAGATCAACTACTATGCTGTTTTTTTATTGCCCCCCGAAATGATAGTTTTGTATAAACCCAATATTGATTTTATCGCTGAGCATGCGGTTGACCCTGATAAAAGAAGATATGCTGTGCCGGAGGAGGGTCCCCGGCATTATATAGATATTGACCATTATGGTAAATATCCTTATGATTCATTGCCCAGGAAATGGAATGATGCGCTGGCAAAATATTCAGAAGATACATTGAACGCTTACGGCATAGTACCATGGTGGCTTCAAACCATGCTGTACCGGCTAACAAACGCTTTTAAAGAAAAGAACCAGCCAAAGATTCTTAAATATTCTGCCGAGATCGGTCATTACATTGCGGACTCACATGTACCGTTGCATGCCAACAGTAATCATAACGGACAGTTCACTGATCAAAAAGGCATTCATGGTTTTTGGGAAAGCAGGATCCCGGAACTGCTGGCAGAAAATGAATGGGATTTTTTTATCGGCAAAGCCGAATACATTAAAAACCCTGCCGACTTTATCTGGAAACGGGTATTGGAAAGCGGTGCAGCTGCTGATACGGTATTGAGATATGAAAGAGAACTCACTAAAAATTTTCCATCAGATCAGAAATTTTCTTTTGAAGACAGGAATGGAATTACTATTCGTCAATATTCTTCCGCTTTTTCCAGAAAATATAACGATCTGCTGAAAGGCATGGTGGAAAGACGAATGCGGCAATCCATATATGCTGTGGCTTCATTCTGGTACACTGCCTGGGTAAATGCCGGTCAGCCTGATTTGAAAAATCTAAGCAACAAAGAATTCTCTGCCGATGATCTTAAGGAGTTTGAAAGCCTGAACAATTCCTGGAAAAATGCCGCCATTAAAGGACGGGAACATGAGTAAGATCAGCAGTATCAACTTGTTGTCCTGATTTAATTAAGCCTTTGATTCCATCTAATATTTTTTAATTTTACTTTCTCAATCCACCAGGGATACACAAGCTTATTTTATGAAAAAAATCGTTCCCCTTTTATTGCTGCTTTCATTTACTATCAACACTTCTGCACAGCAACAGGTTTTTGATCTGATGGAAAGAACTGATCTTTCTATTCAGGAAGTTGAGATAAGAGCCAACCGGTATTTTGACAGTGCCGGTACAGGTCGGGGCAGCGGTTACAAGCAATTTCAACGTTGGTTGTATGAACGTAAGTTTCATACTGATGAAAACGGCTATTTTATTTCTCCGCAAATTGAGTGGAACAACTACCTGCAGAGCCGCAATAATATGAGGGCTGAAACTGTAACAGCAGGCAACTGGGTGTCGCTTGGCCCAAGCAGCTGGACATATACTTCCGGCTGGAACCCGGGTACAGGAAGAATTTCTGCCATGGCAATACACCCTGCCAATCAAAATATTATTTATGTTGGCTCACCGGGTGGCGGTTTATGGAAGTCAACCAATGCCGGGGCCAACTGGGCACCCCTTACAGATAATAATTCGTTGTGGATGTCCATATTTGCCATCACTATTGACCCTGCTGATCAAAACATAATCTATGTTGGAACAAGCACCGGTCTGCTATTAAAGTCGACCAATGCCGGCGGCAGTTTTGCCATCACCGGGGCAGGTCCTGCAGGTACTATCCGGAAAATCCTGATTCATCCTGCTTCCACTAATATTGTTTTTGCTGCCGCTACCAATGGTATCTGGAGGTCAACCAATGCCGGCGTTTCCTGGACACAGGTACATTCGGGCAGCAAAGAAGATATAGAGTTTAAACCTGACAATGCAAACATTATGTATGCATCCGGTAACGATGTTGTACGTTCTGTTGATAATGGTCTTACATGGGCAACCTTAGGTGCAGCCCAGGGCATTACCAACAGTGGCAGAACATTAGTGTCTGTATCGGCGGCCAACCCAAATATTGTTTATGCAGTACAAGCCAATGGCAGCTTATTTGGAAGAATGTATCGCTCATCTGATGCCGGGTTGAATTTTACCACCACTGTGGTTGGCAACCCTGCCAGTGGCACCAATTATTTTGGTTACAATCCGGATGGTACAGGTACTACCGGTCAGGCCACTTATGACATGGGTATGGATGTCTCACCAACCAATGCCAATGATGTTTATATCGCTGGTATCATCTGCTGGCAGTCTGTAAACGGGGGTACCAGTTTTACGGCCCTCACTATTTGGTCT
This sequence comes from Chitinophagaceae bacterium, assembly GCA_041486045.1. GTDB lineage: Bacteria > Bacteroidota > Bacteroidia > Chitinophagales > Chitinophagaceae > JJ008. Next base: position 28,989 of record JBGPKR010000014.1, read on the forward strand.
TACCCCAACGCTACCGGGTATAATCATGCAGATGTGCATGGACTTTTTTGGATCAACAGCACTATTTATTCCATCTCTGATGGCGGCATCTATAAAAGCATTGACAACGGCGACAACTGGACAGATCTCTCCCCGGGCTTAACGATCCGGCAGTTTTACCGCATCGCTAATTCTCAAACAAATGCCACCGTAATTACCGGTGGCGCCCAGGACAATGGAAGTGTGGTCAGGCAAACATCCGGAAACTGGGCTGATTGGCTGGGTGCGGATGGTATGGAAGGTTTGGTAAGCCCAACCAATCATTTAAATATTTGGGGCACAAGCCAGGGTGGCGCCTTTTACAGGTCTGTCAATGGTGGTGCTTCATATACAGGTCTCGGCCAACCTTCACTTGGTCTATGGGTAACTCCGTTCGTTATTCACCCTACCAATGAAACAATTTTATATGGAGGGTGGACAGGCGTATGGAAATCCGTCAACAGCGGCACAAGCTGGACTAATATTTCAAGTGGTGTTATTACAGCGGGGGTCGTTGATCTGGCTATAGCACCTTCCAATCCTAATTTTATTTATGCTTCCAGCAATTCTGTCTTATATGTAACTACTAATGACGGCGCAACATGGGCTACCCGGATAGCACCTTCGATCATCAACGACATTGCTGTTGATCCTACAAACCCTTCCAAAATATGGATTGTCTGCAACAGCGCTACTAACCGGGTATTTGTATCAACCGATGCCGGTGCTACATTTACTAATATTTCAGCCAATCTTCCTGCTATTGTTCCAAGAGCTGTTGTAGTGGATGATAATACACCAAGAGGTATTTATGTTGGAATGAACATCGGTGTGTTTTATAAAACAGAAGCCGATGCCAGCTGGACTGATTATTCAACCAATCTGCCGATGGTAGCCATCAATGAGCTGGAAATACAAAAAGCCTCCGGGAAAATAAGAGTGGCCACTTACGGCAGAAGTGTTTGGGAAAGCCCGGTAGAAAATGGTTGTGCAGCCTCGGCCCCGACAGCCAATTTTACTGCTAATACCGTCAATATCTGTGTAGGGCAAACTGTTTCTTTTACCAACATGAGTACTAATTGCCAAAGCACTTATGCATGGACATTTCCCGGAGGTACGCCCGGAACCTCAACAGCAACTAATCCAACTATTAACTACAACAGCCCCGGCAGTTATGCTGTTACGTTAACGGTAACTACTCCTGGTGGCAGCGATACCAAAACAATGAACAACTACATTACTGTCAACTCTAATCTTACACACAGTATAAGCATATCCTCTCCTAATGCAGATATTTGTGCCGGACAGACAGCCACATTTAATTTATCTGCCAGCAATGGAGGTGCTACTCCCGCGATCAACTGGTTCAAAAACGGAGTAGCAATTCCCGGAACCAGTGGACAAACAAGTATCACTTTATCAGGATTGAATAATAATGACGTGATCAGCTGTAGTGAAACGACCAGCATCAGCTGTGCTACCCCGGTAACGGCCAATTCAAATTCCATCACTGTTATCGTTTCTCCGAATATTATTCATACAGCCTCGATTGCAACGCCAAAAACTTCTTTATGTTCCGGCGAAACAGCTGTTTTCACATTGACGAATGCCAACCCCGGTACCGCACCTGTTATAACATGGTACAGGAATGGCATCATCATACCCGGCTCCAATGGATTAAACTCTGTTACGCTTACCACTCCTGCAAATGGTGATATAATTACCTGCGTAGAAACATCGAATGCAAAATGCGTATCGCCGGTTTCTCTGACCACCAATGCCATTACACTTACTGTTACGCCAAGGCCTCCCAAACCAGGCATTACTCAAAATATTGGCGATCTTATTTCATCCGCTTCAAGCGGCAACCAGTGGTTTATTAATAATACCACGATCAATGGAGCCTCCGGTAATATTTTTCACCCGGTGACAAATGGTATCTACCAGGTACAGGTAACAGTTAATGGTTGTGTAAGCCTTATGTCCGATCCTTTCAACCTTCTTATTGAGGGAGTAAACAAGCTTTATCCTGTACCCACCAGCGGGCAGGTAACTTTTGATTATTATGCTCCCCCGGGTTCATCCAGGTACCTCGTGCTGCTGTATAACAGTGCCGGTCAACTCGTTCACCAGGAAAATGGCGCCTGTCAGCCGGGTCTGAACAGGTTAAACTATAATTGGGAGAGGCTGGCTGCCGGTATTTATCAGTTTACCCTGCAAACGGGTCCTGTGATCTATAAAAAACAATTGCTGGTACAATAACAGCGTCATGAAATCAACGGGCCGCCTCAGCTTACATGAGGCGGCTTTATATTTTCCTACATTTGCAACTTCATTTATTGACCTACTTCTAATTATGATCGAATCAGCGAAATCTGTCTTACACAATTTCAATGCCGGCCCGGCCATCCTTCCCAAAGAGGTCTTTGAAGAAGCAAGCAGGGCCATCCTGAATTTTAATGATACCGGGCTTTCCATTCTGGAAATCGGTCACCGCTCAACATTGTTTCAGCCGGTAATGGATGAAGCAAGGGGTTTGGTAAAAGAACTGATGAGCCTGGATGATGATCATGAGGTTTTGTTTTTACATGGCGGGGCCAGCACACAATTCATGCAGGTACCTATGAACCTGCTGAATGAAAATGAAATGGCGGCTTATACAGAAACAGGCACCTGGTCCAACAAAGCCATTAAGGAAGCAAAATTGTTTGGGCATGTAGAGATCGTTGGCTCATCAAAAGAAAACAACTACAACAGTATCCCAAAAAATCTTACTGTCACCCCAACTGCAGCTTACCTGCATATTACTACCAATGAAACAATTGCAGGAACCCAGTGGCATAACATCCCTTATGATTGCGGCATACCATTGGTGGCTGATATGAGCAGTGATATCCTGAGCAGGGTTCTCGATTTCAACAGGTTTGACCTGGTATATGCCAGCGCCCAAAAAAACATGGGAGCAGCCGGTGTAAATATTGTAGTGGTCAATAAAAATATTTTAGGAAAAGTAAACAGGGCTATTCCCACTGTTCTGGATTACCGCAACCATATCAAAGAAGAAAGTATGCTGAATACACCGCCGGTGTTTGCCGTATATGTGGCCATGCTTATGCTGCGCTGGATAAAAAATAATGGTGCTGTGGCGGCCATGGAGAAATTAAACAATGCCAAGGCAAAATTAATGTATGATACACTGGATGCTTTACCTGTATTTATTGCACCTGTGGCCAAAGAAGACCGGAGCAAAATGAATGCTGTATTTACCATGAAAGAGGGAAACCTGGAAAAAGATTTTCTGGATCTGTGTAAGAAAGAGGGAATGATAGGCGTTAAGGGTCACCGCAGTGTTGGCGGCTTCCGTGTTTCCATGTACAATGCACTTCCGCTTGAAAGTGTAAGGGCATTAACGGATCTGATGAAAGAGTTCGCACAGCATCATGGATAATATCCCCCGCCTGACTGACACAGGCGGGCAGGAATAATAAATATTCAATTGTTAATACTAAATGGCGCAGATAAAACCTTTCCGGGCACTAAGACCAAAAACAGAGTTGGCTCAGCAGGTAGCATCAAAACCCTATGATGTTTTGAATAGCGAAGAAGCGAGGGCAGAAGCAAAGGACAATCCCTTTTCTTTTTTGCATATTACCAAATCAGAAATTGATTTGCCACCTGATGTGGATGTTCACAGTTATCCCGTATACCAGAAAGCAAAAGAAAATCTTCAACAGTTTATTCAGCATGATATTTTATTAAAAGAAGAGAAACCCTGTTACTATATTTACCAGTTGATCATGGGGGGAAGAAGCCAGACCGGGCTTGTATGTGTTTCTTCTGTGCAGGATTACAATGATGATGTGATCAAAAAGCATGAATTCACAAGACCTGAAAAAGAAAAAGACCGTATCGATCATATGCGGACCATTGAAGCGCAAACCGGGAATGTATTTTTGGCTTACCGGGATGTGATGGAGCTGAATGCACTTATCAGCGGATGGAAGACCACCCAAAAACCGGTATATGATTTTACAGCCACGGACGGCATACGGCATACTACCTGGATCATTGACAGGGATATTGTTATTAATTCCATTACACAGTTATTCAACACGAATGTTCCGTTCACATATATAGCCGACGGGCACCACCGGGCAGCTTCAGCGGCGAAAGTGAGTAAACAATTGCCCGGCAGTGAAGACGCAAAATATTTTCTTACAACTATTTTTCCTGCCAGCCAGTTAGCCATCCTGGATTATAACCGGCTGGTAAAAGACCTGGATGGATTGTCTGCAGAAAAACTGATAGCCCGGTTACAGGATGATTTTTTTATTACGCTCAGTCCCGAACCGGTAAAGCCATCACAATTGCATGAATTCGGCATGTACCTGGAGGGCCAGTGGTATATTCTTTCTTCCCGTAAAGGAACTTTCAGCAACGACCCGGTTGGCGTCCTTGATGTAAGCATTTTGTCCAATAATATCCTGTCCAAGATCCTTGACATCAAAGATCAGCGGACAGATAAAAGAATCGATTTCGTTGGTGGTATCCGTGGGCTGGGTGAACTGGAAAAAAGAGTTGACAGTGGCGAAATGAAAGTGGCTTTTAGTTTATTCCCTGTAACGATCGGGCAGTTATTTTCAATTGCTGACAGCGGCAAAGTAATGCCTCCCAAAAGCACCTGGTTCGAACCCAAACTGAGAGACGGGCTGTTAACCCATGTTATTTAAGGCCCCTCTCCTGAAATATTTGTTATTTTGCAACAGAGACGCTTCTTATAACGTCTCTGTTTTTTAATTTGCGGACAATGAAAAAAATTTTCTCCCTCTTTCTCGTTCTTTCTGTTTCTTTCTCAGTAATGGCGCAACCTGAAGACCCAAAAACCCTGCATGAAACAGCAAAATCTTTTATGCGGTCCGGTGATTTTGACAATGCCATCATCGTACTGACAAGAGCCCTGCAACAGGATAAAGACAACCTGGAAATGCAGAAAGACCTTGTGATGAGTTATTACCTGAAAAGGGATTATCAAAAAGCGCTGGATGGAGTGAAAGCGTTAATTGACCGTGATGATGCAGATGCGGTTACTTTCCAGATAGCCGGCAATGTGTACAAAGCATTGGAGCAGGTTAAGGATTGCGAAAAAATTTATAAGCGTGGATTGAAGAAATTCCCGAGAAGTGGTCCGTTGTACAGTGAGTATGGTGAGTTGCTTTGGGCAACCAGGGATTTTTCTGCGATTGAACAATGGGAAAAAGGAATTGAAATGGATCCGGGCTATAGTGGTAATTACTATAATGCAGCCCTGTTTTATTTTTATGCCAAAGACAAAGTTTGGAGCCTGATCTATGCTGAAATATTTGTAAACATGGAAAGCCTGAGCGAAAGAGGTGAAGCCATGAAAGAACAATTGCTCCAGGCCTGGAAGGAAAAATTATTTGCCGATGCCGACCTGATGCAAGGCGAAGAAAAAAATAAAAATGAATTTGTTAAAGCATTCTTACAGGGGATGAGTAAACAATCTTCCCTCGCCGGAAAAGGAATAAATACAGAAGTGCTGACCATGATACGCACCCGGTTCATTCTTGACTGGTATGAAAATTATGCTGTTAAATTTCCATTCCGTTTGTTTGACTATCAACAGCAATTGATCCGTGAAGGCCTGTTTGATGCCTATAACCAGTGGCTTTTTGGCGCAACAGAAAATTTAGCGGCCTATGATAACTGGACAAAGACCCATGCAGAGGAGTACAATGGCTTCAATGTCTTTCAGCGGAGCCGTGTTTTCAAAATGCCCCCGGGACAGCATTACCAGGAAAAATAAAAAATTTTAACTCCCAAAATCCCCGGCAATAATAATCCCGGTTATTCTTTATTAATTGGTTTTTGCCTAATTTGTCTGTTCATTGGCAACCCGGTTGCCGGTTATCCATCATAACTACGATTGCATCATGACAGAACCCCGGAGATTATTCGATTGCATTCAATACCACCTGGAAAGAAAGCCGGCAGATGTTATGCTTGCCGGAAAAGAAAGCGGCCAATGGAAAAAATACAGCACGGCAGCGGTAAAAGAAATCGTTGATAAATTAAGCGCCGGCCTGTTAAGTCTCGGGATCAGTTGCGGAGATATGACAGCGGAAGGCCGGGACAAAATAGCCATTCTGAGTAAGAACCGCCCCGAATGGATAATGCTTGACCTGGCCATTCAGCAGATCGGAGCTATCCTGGTGCCTGTCTATCCTACCATTAATGTAAATGAACTGGAGTTTGTGCTGAAAGATGCACAGGTAAAACTGGTTTTTGTCAATGATGAAGATCTGTTTTTGAAAGTGCTGAGCCTGAAAGAAAAAGTACCCGGCCTGAAAGACATTTATACATTTGAACATGTAGCCAATGCCAGGCACTGGAAAGAAGTAACTATGCTCAGTACTCCCCAATTGACAGACCAGGTTAAACTTATTGTCGGTAAAATTAATTACGAAGACCTCGCCACGATCATTTATACATCCGGCACTACCGGAACCCCGAAAGGAGTGATGCTGTCCCATCGGAATATTCTTTCCAATGTGATGGCCTGCATTCCCTGTTTTCCGCCGGGAGAAAATCTTCGCTCATTAAGCTTCCTGCCACTCAATCACATTTTTGAACGGATGGTCACTTATCTCTACCTGTTCAGGGGCACATCCATTTATTATGCCGAGAGTTTAGATACAATAGCCGACAACCTGAAAGAAGTGAAACCAAATATGTTCACGACTGTTCCCCGCCTGTTAGAGAAAGTGTATGACCGCATCATGCAAAAGGGTAATGAACTGTCAGGGATAAAGAAAAAATTATTTTTTTGGGCACATAGTCTTGCCGAAAAATTTGAGATCAATAAAAAGCAGGGATCCTGGTATAAATTAAAATTAAGCATTGCCAATAAAATTATTTTCAGCAAGTGGAGAGAGGGGTTGGGGAACCATTTGAAATGTATCGTTACCGGCGGCGCTGCCTGCCAGGTGCGGCTGATCCGCATTTTTACTGCTGCCCGGATCCCTATCATGGAAGGGTATGGTTTAACAGAAACTTCTCCGGTCATTGCCGTGAACCGATACCAGGAAAGCGGCAGAATGTTTGGCACTGTTGGTCCATTGATAGAAGGCGTACAGGTAAAAATCGCTGAAGACGGCGAAATACTTTGCAAAGGGCCGAATGTGATGATAGGTTATTATAAACGGCCTGACCTGACCGCACAGGAAATAACCGATGGCTGGTACCATACCGGCGATATTGGAATTCTAACAGAAAATAATTTTTTAAAGATCACAGACCGCAAAAAAGAACTCTTTAAAACCAGTGGTGGTAAATATGTGGCGCCTTTGGCCATTGAGAATAAACTGAAAGAATCCCCATTCATTGAACAGGTGATGCTGGTGGGAGCTGAGAGAAAATTTGTCAGTGCCCTGATCGTTCCCTCGTTTCCCAACCTGAGGGACTGGTGCCGCAAAAATAATGTGGCAGACAGCAGCAATGAAGAAATGTTAAGAAACAGGAAGATCATTGACCTGTTTAAAGAACTGGTCGAAAGTTTTAATAAATTCTTTAATCATGTGGAACAGGTGAAGAAATTTGAACTCCTCGCCAATGAATGGAGTGTGGACACAGGAGAAATGACCCCTAAACTTTCCCTGAAGCGAAAAGTGATCATGGAAAAATACCGCGATGCAATTGAAAGGATATATGCCTGATGAAAATTAGTGGCTTTTCCCTGCTGAATCAATCTTCCGGTTACCAGATCGGTTCATTTTCCACTGTATCATTTTCTGGGTAAAATTGTCAAACTTTTCTTTTTGGTCACCACTGAACAACGCCCTTACCTTCCTGAAATGATTAATGGTAAGCTTATCAATAATTGCCTGCTGTTGAGAAATTAAACTACTGTAGTTATTTACCATACTGTCACTTAAATTTTCTTCTTTTACCAAACCAAAGAGGGATTTTTTCAGGGTCCTTACAGAATCAAAAACGGGCTTTATAGCTGTAAAATGTTCATCTTTTAATTTTTTAAATTCAGTTTGCTGTTGTTCGGTCATATTTAATTCTTTCACCATCATATCAAACGGGCCCCCACCAGGTTTTTTCATATCATGATGACCCCGGCCTTTCAGCATGAAGATCAGCATCGCTATATTAACGACCAATAGCAATACTACTGCAATAGTTAAAATTCTGTTTGTTTTCATTTGTCCTGGTTTAGATCGTACACAGTATTAATATCATTCAGGCTGTACTCGGCTGCAATGGATTGCTGAACCGATTCGTTGTTGTCAGCAGTAGTGGTTTCATTCTGGCCTCTCAGTAAAACAAATAAATTAATGGCAAGTACAAGGAAAAGCGCTGATATTATATAAACGGGCCGTAATTTCCAGTTCCGGCTATTATTGTTAGTTAGCCCCTGTTCCCCACCTTCAAGTCGGGCAAGCATCCTCGCCTTAAGCCTTGTATAAAAGAAATCTGGAGCAACAGCCCTTTTGCTTCCATCAAGACTGCTGAGCACTTCTTCGATCCTGGTATTTCTTTCCTTATCCATAATTACCATTTTTGACGTTATTAATATTCAAAACCTTCGTGAACGACAGCCCGTTACCCCTCTTTTTCCAGTATTTTTCTCAGGTTTAACTTAGCCCTGTGCATCAGCGATTCAACAGCTGCCACAGAGGTCTTCATCACCTCGCTTACCTCCTTATAACTAAGGTCTTCCAGCTTATGCAGGGTAAAGGCGGTTTTCTGGTTATCGGGCAATTGCCTGATCGCTTTGAACAGCCGGGCGGCATCTTCTTTTTTCTCCAGGGCGATGCCCGGGTGATTGAAATCCGGCAACTCATAGATCGGTTCGTTACCCTCTCCAAAAAGCCGTTGCATGAACCCAAATCTTTTTTTGCTTTTGCGGCTGCGCAAATGATCCAATGCACGGGTAGTGGCAATCCGGTAAAGCCAGGTAGATAATTTTGATTCACCTTTAAAATGCCGGATAGACCGGAAGACCTGTATAAAAACTTCCTGTGCCACGTCTTCAGCATCCCCGGCATTTTGTACAATGCCGATGGCGGTATTAAAAATCCGGTCCTGGTAGGTATCCACCAGCCATTTAAAAGCTGTTTCATCTCCGTTTCGGAGTCCTTGTATCAGTTCAAGTTCATCCACCTGTAAAGTGTCTTTGTTTTTTGCTTCGCCTTCGGCAAGCCTTTGGCGACCGAAGGAAGCTGTAACTTACGAAAACATGCCGTATATAAAAGCTAAAAGACAGTTATCAACTGTCTTTTAAAAGTAACCCCAGGTAGCCTCAGTTCGAACTTTTTTGTCAGGGATTTGTGCAATATTGGGAATTTTTTGATTAGATGACTTAATGTCTAATCCTAAGTGGTCCTATTATCGGGGAAGGCTTCAAAACCTTTCAAATTATTTTTGAAGTAAAAATCATGTTTGAAGTAGTTTATTTGTGTTTTAAGTATATATCTCCCAGACTCTTACAACTTCTTGTAGTTTGATTATATTCAGAGTATCCAAAATCATTTTTTGTAAATATTAATACTCTTA
>JBGPKR010000015.1:0-37738 GCA_041486045.1 Chitinophagaceae bacterium
TTGCCGTTGGGCAATACCCAATAAATGAGAAAGAAAATGAGAAAAATGATGATTTTGCTGACGGTCTTAACCTTATCCATAGTCAGCCATGCACAAAACAGGATCGGTAAGATAACCGGGTCCGTAATTGATGGTAATACCAAAACCATTGAATCAGCTACTATCACTTTATTGAGGGCAAAAGATTCAAGTGTTGCCAAAATGAGCGTAGCTGATAAAACCGGGAAATTCACATTTGAAGGAGTACCGGAGGGCAAATACATGGTATCCATTACAGCTGTTGGGCACAATAAAGGCTTTTCGGAAACTATCGAAATTACCGGGGCAAACCCTTCGGTTACTTTAAAAACAGTCGAGTTGGTACTTCTGGCAAAAAACCTGGGGGCTGCGACAGTGATTGCAAAAAAGCCTTTGATCGAACAAAAACTGGACAGAACAATTGTGAATGTAGAAGCTTCTGTGACTAACGTTGGTAATTCTGCACTGGAAGTGCTGGAAAAATCTCCGGGTATTACAGTTGATAAAGATGGTAACATCAGCCTGAAAGGAAAGCAGGGAGTAGTGGTAATGATTGATGGTCGCCCCAGCTATCTGAGCGGTCCTGACCTGGCCAATATGCTGAAAAGTATGAGTGCAAGTCAGCTGGACCAGATCGAGATCATGACGAATCCCCCGGCAAAATATGATGCAGCAGGTAATTCAGGGGTTATCAATATCAAGACAAAAAAGAATAAACAGTTTGGTTATAACGGCAGCCTGACTACCGGTTATACCCAGGGCAGGTATCCAAGATTTAATGAAGCAGCAAATTTTAATTATCGCAACGGTAAAATAAATGTATTTACAAGCCTGAACTATAGCAGGAACCACCGGGGAGAAGATCTTTATATCAAGAGGAATTTCAGGGAGTCGGTTACGAAAGACATCATTTCCATATTTGACCAGCAATCCAAAATGACAAATGAAAGTCATTACTACAGTGCTAAAGCCGGGCTGGATTATTTTGCCAGCAAAAAAACAACACTGGGAGTTGTGATCAACGGTTTTTATAATCCCAGTACCTGGACAAGCAAAACGAATACATTTATCTATAATCCGGGTGGGGCATTGACCAACCAGACAAGGGCCTTTTCACAGAATGATGAAAAGTGGAAAAACTTCAGCAGCAATTTCTATTTGAAAACCGTGCTGGACTCAGCAGGGCAGGAGTTAACAGCTGACCTTGATTATATTCAGTACCGGTCAACCAGTGTTCAGCCTCTTATCAGTTCTTATTTTGATAATGCCGGCAACCTTACAAAAACACCGGATACGCTGATGGGGGATCTCCCGCAGGATATAACGATATACAGCGGTAAAGCAGATTATACATTACCCTTAAAAAAAGGAGCAAAGTTTGAAGCTGGTATCAAATCCAGTTATGTGAAAACGGATAATAATGCCAATTATGACAGCTTACAGAATGGACAAACGGCGCATGATTATAACCGCAGCAATCATTTTGTGTATGAAGAAAATATCAATGCTGCTTATATAAACTACAGCAGGCCATTGGGTAAAAAATGGAGCGGTCAGTTCGGCCTTCGGTTGGAAAATACCAATGCCAAAGGGAACCAGTTGACGACCGGGGTGCAGTTTAAAAGAAACTACACGCAGCTTTTCCCAACGGCTTACCTGCAATATTCAGCTGACAAGAATAACCAGTTTGTTATTAATTATGGAAGAAGGATCAACCGTCCCGATTATGGTGATTTGAATCCTTTCATTCATTTTCTTGACCGTTATACATTTGAACAGGGAAACCCGAACCTGAAACCACAGTTCAGTCATAATATCGAGTTGAGCCATACCTACAAAGGATTTTTGACAACGACTTTAAACTACAGCACCACTACCGATATCATTCAGCAGGTAATTGAACAGAATGAACTTACTAATGAAACATTCATTAAGAAAGCAAATATTGCAACCCGCAACCAGGTAGGTATTGCAGTGAGCGCCTACAAAGAAATTACCAAATGGTGGAGTGGAAATATCTATGCGAACGTGGCCAATAACCGCTTCAAAGGAATAGTGAATAACGAAAACATTTCAATCGGCATAACTATGCTGATGTTCCAGGCACAACAGCAATTTAAGTGGGGTAAGGGATGGGGAGCTGAGCTGAGTGGTTTTTACAGGAGCAAAGGTCTTGAGGGCGTCATCTTCATCGAACCGATAGCACAGATAAATGCCGGCTTTAGTAAGCAGATATTAAAGAATAAAGCCAGCGTTCGCCTGAATATCCGCGACATCTTCGCCGGCGGTGTTTTCAAAGGCTACAGCAAATACGGCAATGTGGATGCGACGTTCAGGGATGTCAATGACAGTCGTGCAGTCAGCCTCAGTTTTACCTGGAGATTTAATAAAGGAAAATTGAAAGCCGGCAGCGGTAAAAAAGAAGGCGGAGCAACCGATGAGCAGGAAAGAGTAAAGACAGGACATTAATAATAAGTATAGCCATTGACCTTATCCATCCTCCCGATACAATCGGGAGGATTTTTTTTAGTGTAGCAATGAATGTTAATGTGTTTTTAACATGAATGTTTAATGACGGCTCCATTTTACCGTTGGTGTATCGGTAAGTAATTATCACCCTTCGTCACGTAAACTACGAAACTTGTCATATTTCGCTGTTGCATTACTGTTTTAATCCTCAATTTTAAAATTCAAATCAATTACCAACTTATAGCCATGATCATGAGAAAAATTATTACACTCTGCTCTTTCCTTTTTGTATGCCTGGTCAATATATCAGCCCAGAACAAAAACGGGAAAATATCCGGCAGCATGCTGGATGCATCTGATAATCCCCTTTCTTCCGTTTCAGTATCCTTATTAAAAGCCAAAGACTCTTCGCTGGTGAAGCTGGCGGTTACCGGTAAGAGCGGGAAGTATGAGTTTGAAAATATTGCTGAAGGCAATTATATAATTCTGGCTTCAGCAGTTGGCTATACAAAGAGTTTAAGCAAAAGTTTTGCTGTTACTTCATCTGCCAGCACCGTTGAAGTAGATGCCATACAGATGACAGCAACAGCAAAAAACCTGGCAGGAGTAACTGTGACGGCCAACCGGCCTTTCATAGAAACAAAGATTGACAAAACGGTGGTGAATGTGGATGCTTCTCCTACCAATGCCGGCGCCACAGCGCTTGAAGTATTGGAAAAATCCCCGGGGATCATGGTGAATAATGATGGTATTATCAGTTTAAGGGGTAAGTCAGGTGTTATTGTGATGATGGATGGTAAACCCACTTTCCTTTCACCCACAGACCTTGCCAACCTGCTAAAGAATATGCCTGCTTCAGCTATTGACCAGATTGAGATCATGACCAATCCTTCTGCCAAATATGATGCATCCGGAAACTCCGGAGTTATTAATATTAAAACCAAAAAGGGGAGGGCTGCCGGTTTTAACGGGTCTGTGATGGTTGGTGCAACAACCAGTCTTTTTGAGAATAAAAAAGGTATATTTTATGTGATACCCAAATCACAAAACAGTATCAATTTTAATTACAGGAAGAAAAAGATAAATTTCTTCGGGAACTATAACCCCAATTTTTTCAGGGGCAAAGGCTATCTTGACATCACAAGGACCAAACTGGATCAGAACAAAACGGTTTATGGATACAATGATGTGGAAACGTCATTTAAGTTCGGTAACAATAATCACACACTAAAGCTGGGCCTGGATTATTTTGCCGATAAAAAAAATACATTTGGTATCGTGGTAAGCGGCTTTACATTTTCCGGCCATCCTACTCCCAATACTGTTACCACATCCTCCGATGTATATCATCAGCCTCTCTCCATCATGGTTTCTCAAACCAATAACAGGATAAAGTTTCAGAACCTGACCAGTAATTTTAATTACCGGCACCAGTTTGACTCCACCGGCCGTGAGTTGACGGCTGATTTTGATTTTATAGCGTATGATAATACATCTAATATGACTCTGACCACTGATTTTTTCAGCGGATCGGGTCAGTCGGTGGGAAATGAATTGGTATTAAAGGGTCATTTGCCCTCGGATATTAAAATTTATTCACTCAAGTCTGACTACACCCATCCCCTGAAGAAAGGAGGACGTATTGAAGCGGGTGTAAAAAGCAGTTTTGTGAAAAATGATAACAAGGTTGATTATACAAGATGGGATGGAGCCAAATGGATACCGGATTCCCGCTCAAACCATTTTATTTATGATGAAAATATTAATGCCGCATACCTGAATGCCAATAAGCAGTTTAAGAAATGGTCGTTCCAGGCCGGGCTGCGGCTGGAAAATACGGTGGCAAAAGGATACCAGGTTACCAACGACTCTTCATTTAAAAGAAATTTTACCAACCTGTTCCCAAGTGCATTTATCAGTTATGCCGCAAATAAGTCGAACCAGTTTACTCTTTCGTATAGCAGGAGGATAACAAGGCCTAATTACCAGGATCTTAACCCGTTTATTTATTTCCTGGATTCTCTTTCTTACCGCAAGGGTAATCCGTTTCTCCTGCCCCAGTTTTCACATAATATTGAGTTGAGTCATTCTTTTAAAAGCAAATTGATCACAACGTTGAATTATAATGTAACAAACGATGTAATATCACAGATATTAAAAATAGATGGTGACCTGGTTTATCTTACTGCTGATAATGTGGCCAGGTTTCGTAACATGGGCATTTCTATTACGGCCCCTGTACCGGTAACCAAATGGTGGACATCCAACATCTTTGTAAATGTCTTCAACAATCACTATGAAGGTGTGTATGAAAACAAACCCCTGGATCTTACTTATACTTCGTACATGATAAACATGACGCAGACCTTTACAGTAAAGCAGGGATTTACTTTAGAGATGACTGGTTTTTACAGGGCTAAAGGGGTTGACCAGTTAAGCATTAATGATCCTATGTATGTAGTAAGTTTCGGCGGACAGAAACAGGTATTGAAAGGAAAAGGAACTGTCCGTTTAAATCTCCGTGATCCTTTCTGGCTGCAGCAGTTTAAAGCAAAGACACAATATGATGTTATTGACACCAGGATCAGGAACAGGTTTGATTCCCGGCAGGTAACAGCCACATTCACTTATCGCTTTGGAAAGAATGGTCAGCAAAATCCGCCGCCGCGCCGACGCAACAGCGCTTCGCAGGAAGAACAGAACCGGGTAGGGCAGGGTGGCCAGTAAATAGTTAAAGCGCTCAATTTTTTCAAGCAGGTAGTTACATAAGGAGTCCCTCCTTTCTAAGAGGGACTTTTCTATGGCCTCTCCCTAAGCGACCTGCGGTCCCAACCTTCTTCCGCTATATAGCGGAATCGGTTGCTCCAGGGAGAGGGGCTTCAAAGACTCCGCTAATCCTGATCTCTTTAAAGTCCGGAACTATTCTATATTTGTTGGTACACCAAAACTAACCGCTATGCCTTCTTTTGATATTGTCAGCAAAGTAGAAGCACAGGCATTGGATAATGCCGTGAATGTAACCAGCAAGGAGATCACCAACCGCTTTGATTTCAAAGGCTCTCATGTTGTCATTAACCTTGACAAAAAAGATTTCCTTATTAAAATAGAAACCGATGATGATATGAAGATGCGTCAGTTAATTGATGTCCTGATAAGCCGTGCTCACAAACAGGGGATAGCTCCTGAAGCATTTGATGCATCTAAAGAAGGGGCACAAAGCGGTAAAGTCTGGAAAAAGGAAGTGAAAGTGAAGAATGGCCTGGCGATGGAAGATGCCAAAAGGATTGTGAAGCTGATAAAAGACTCCGGGATGAAAGTGCAGGCATCTATTAACGATGATATGGTAAGGGTGACCGGGAAAAAAATTGACGATCTGCAATCAGTCATCCAGCTTTGCAAGGGTGCCAACCTTGGAATTCCTTTACAATATGTGAATATGCGGGATTGATGGCTTGATAAGCCTGCTTTCGGGGCTAAATAATGTTCATAAATAAGTGCAAAACCGGTGCATATCAAAGCAGGTAAAAATTTGGAGACAACAGATAGAGAAAACTATATTTGTTTTACAACTGCACGGAATTTTAGCAATAAAAGGAAGTGCTTTGAGTAACGGAAGTCCCTCAAAAGATGGAAGTAACTCACGGAGAAATAGAAACCCGTCAAAAGGTGGAAATTACTCCAGAAAGCATCAGGTAAGTAAACCAACGGCGCAAGCCGGGAAGTGAGCTGGCTTGGTGCTTTCGAATTTTATACCCACTAATTGTACGAATAAGCCACCCCAAAGAACCCCAGACATTCTTATTCCATTTAACCTGATTAGCGTCATTCGTAAAATTAGTGGCTGATCTATTCTTTCAATAAGATTTGGGTGAAAGCTTTCTCCGGCCTATCTTTGCCGCCCTAAAATTTATCTTTTAATCTGTATGGCAAAATCCCCGCCTGACCTCAAAAGAAAAAAAATAAAAGTCAGTCGGGCAGGCATGCGGCCTTCAAAATCATCAAGTTATGAAAAAAGGAATCCACCCCGATAAGTACCGGGTAGTTGTTTTTAAAGACATGAGTAATGGTCATTCATTTCTCAGCCGGTCTACGGCCGCCTCTAAAGAGATGGTAAAATGGGAAGATGGGAACGAATATCCCCTGGTGAAACTGGAGATTTCAAACACTTCACATCCATTCTTTACGGGTAAGAATATGCTGGTGGATACGGCAGGCCGTATTGATAAGTTCAAAAAGAAATATGCAAAAAAAGCAGAATAATATTAATTTGTGACACTACTCTGATCCCGGTTTTTGCCGGGGGATGAGTTTTGTTTTTCATGGCTATACTTTAAAACCTCCCGATTCTTCGGGGGGTTTTGTTTTATTTATACTTTTACAACCACACAACCTGCATGAATAAAATCATCTTTACCGAAGAATTTTGCCAGCCGGAAAACCTGCATCCCTTTACCCTCACCCGGCAGATACAGGATATCCGGGTAGGCATACTGACCATCAGGGAAAAATGGGAACGGATGCTGGGTCTGCCTTCCTTTGATAAAAAAGAAGATGATTACAAAGACCTGGACCGGTCTGTGAACATTGATGAAGCCGTGGGTGATGATGTATGCTTTATGATCCATGGAAATGTGTTGCCCAATACCAAACTTGTGAAAGCAACACGAAGACTGAAGGACGGAGAATTTATTACTGTTGGGGGAAGTTCCGGCATCATCTTCCGGTTTACGAAAGAACAAATTGAGGAGAAGTATAAGATAAAAGTGACAAGGGCAGTTGCGGTTAAGTCGGATATACAAACCATCCGTTACCCCTGGGATATTTTTCAAATGAATGACCGGGCCATCCGACAGGATTTTTTAGTGCTTTCAAAGAAGAGGAGATCGCAACCCATTTCTAAAACCAACCATGTCATTAAATCATCCCAGGTGTTTATGGAAAAAGGAGCGAAGATGGAACACTGTACCATCAATGCCTCCACGGGGCCGGTGTATATCGGGAAAAATGCGGAAGTGATGGAAGGCTGCATCATCCGCGGGCCCTTTGCGATGGGCGAGGGCGCCTGCCTGAAGATGGGAGCAAAAGTATATGGCGCTACCACATTAGGTCCCCGCTCCGTGGCGGGTGGCGAAATAAAAAATTCTGTTTTGTTTGGTTACAGCAATAAAGCGCATGATGGTTACCTCGGTGATTCGGTGATAGGGGAGTGGTGCAACCTGGGAGCAGGCACTACCAACAGCAACCTGAAGAATAATGCCAGTGAAGTGAAAATATGGACACCGGGTGGAGAGATGAATGCCGGAAACAAATGCGGGCTGATGATGGGAGATTATTCAAGAACCGCCGTGAACACATCCATTAATACCGGGACTGTGATCGGCGTTTGCTGCAATGTGTTTGGCAGCGGACTTACACCCAAATATATTCCCAGTTTTTCCTGGGGCAGCGAAGGAGTAAAACGCTATGATTTTGAAAAGGTTTTCGCGGATATCGGGGGCTGGAAGAAACTGAAGGGTGAAACAATGAACGATAATGAGAAAAGTATTTTGAAGTATGTATTTGAGAACTTCTGAAGGCACAAGGAACAAGACACAAGGAACAAAGCACAAGGGACAAGAAAAGAACCAAGAAACAAGAACCAAAAAAGAAAGAAGAAATAAAAAAATAAAGTATGAGAAAACAAATAGCAGCGGCTAACTGGAAGATGAACCTGACTTATCAACAGGGGGAAAAATTACTGGATGATATTCTTGCCGCTAAAATAAAACTGGCTGATAACCGTCAGGTGATGTTTGCCGTGCCACATCCATACCTGCTGATGACAAGAAGCGAGGTGCAGGAAGAAAACAATTATGAAGTGGCTGCGCAAAACTGTTATCATAAAAAATCCGGCGCCTATACCGGCGAAGTGTCGGTGGAAATGCTTCATTCCATCGGCGTTAATTATTGCATCATCGGTCACAGTGAACGAAGAGAATATTTTGCTGAAAATAATGCGATGCTTTCCGAAAAAATAAACCTTTGCCTGGGTCACTTTATTACCCCCATTTTTTGCTGCGGCGAACCCCTGCAAATCCGGGAAGCAGGTACACAAAATGATTTTGTGGCGCTGCAGTTGAGAGAGTCCTTGTTTCATCTTACGGCAAAAGAAATACAGGGTATCATCATTGCTTACGAACCTATCTGGGCAATCGGGACCGGTAAAACAGCAACTACAGAGCAGGCACAAGAAATGCATAAGTTTCTTCGTTCTGTATTGGCTGCCCGGTACGGAGAATCAGTAGCCAATGAGATCTCTATTCTTTACGGGGGCAGTGTAAAGGCCAATAATGCAAAGGAACTGTTTGGCTGTGCTGATGTGGATGGCGGGCTGGTGGGCGGAGCTTCTTTGGTAGTAGCTGATTTTATTGAGATTATTAAGGCGTTGAAGTAGTGAGTAGTGAGTGGTGAATGGTCAATGCCAAAAATCAACATCCGGTCCCAATTAACTAATTAACCAGTAAACCGATTAACCAATCCCCTTACCATATCGTTCTTCAAAGAAAAAACCAGGTGCTGCTCAGTTTCCTGAAAATAAGAGCAGTTGTAAATGGCAAGCTGATTTATCCATTGCCCGACAGCAAACCTGTAGTTATTCCTGTACCGGAAAACAACCCAAGGATCGTTGTAACTGACGGCTATCATATTACCAAGCCTCTTAAACTGGTGTATAAGGATCTTCATATTTATTGTTTCAAAGTAACCTGTGCTATCAGCGACCGGCAATTGTTGCTGGGATTTTTGGTGCTGGCCATTTTATATCTCACCGGTATGTTTACAGGAATAATGCCGATCAGGGTGTTTAGTTTTCTTCCGCTTATTTACCTGGTCATGTTTTATTACCTGAACCGGGAAGATTTCATCAAACTGATACCGGTGATGGATTAATTGGCTACCGTAACTATGTTAGGTTCGGGTAGCGGCATTTCTTCATATTCATTAAGTTTACTGACATCAAGAATGGTTTTGTTCTTGTCTTCGCTGGGCTGATACATCATTTTGAATTTGGCGCCCCAGACGATCTCAGCACTGATATAAGATGTTCTTGTGATGACATTATTGGAAAAAACCTGGTCAAATGCTTTTACAAATACAATGATCTCCATATCGGTGTTGGCAATATCTCCCTTGCTGAGACCGTAAAAGGGGCTTTTATCATCAATTGGATGAACGATCGTCCAGCTAAGCGCAAGGCCATTAATTTTGGCAAATTCGAGTTCGAGATCATAAAATTTATCGGTAAGCTTGCCATTGTCTTCTGTTGTAATGGCAAGGGTAACTTTTACCTCCACTTCGGAGAGAGCATTATTTTTATAAGGCGCCAGGCGGAACATGAATGCTGTACCAGTTCTGAATGGGGCTATCAGGGCATTATTGCTAAACTTCAAAAATGCCTGCGGCCGGGAAAATCTTCCGTAAAATAACCCCGTGGCAATGGCAAAACTCAGCAGGCCAAGAAATGCTTCAAAAGTGGAGACGGCGCTGGCAGCAAATCCCACCGGGCTGATACGTCCGTAACCAACTGTTGTAAATGTCTGGGCACTGAAGAAGAATACTTCCGTAAAATTTTTCCAGGGGGAGCCTGCATTTACCCCGGCGAGGTGATGGATGCCGATCATGTAATAGATACCGGCAAAAAAGAGATTGATAGTGATATAAATAATAAAGATCAGTAAAAGGAACTTACCCGCCTTCATGCCAAGCATGCTGTGATACCAGCTGTAACGGTCGAGCAGGCCAACGCCTTTCTTTATTACATTGGGCCGGCCATCCTTATTAATAAAGCGGCCGCCGGTACTGCTGCTGTTAGTCCCGAAGCCGGTATTTATCTCAGGTTTTAAATTGCGGAGCCTTTTCAGGATTGCCATAGCCAAATGTATAATTTATCTGGCTCCCGTTTGTCTGCCATAGGCAGATTTTGTTCACAGTGCAGGGTAGTTTATTTTTAATGCCTGATGCCCCGTAAAAAAATACTCTGGCTCTGTAGCTGGTATCCCAGTAAATTGATGCCCTTCAATGGCGATTTTATTAAACGACATGCTGAAGCTGTAAGTCTTTATGATGATATCCGCGTGATCCATATAGTCCGGGATGTAAAGGGAATTATTACTAAAGATGTACTCACGGAAGAGTCCGGTAAAAACGGTCTGAATGAAAAAATAATTTATTATTATACTCCATCGTTCAGGTTTTCACTATTTGATAAATATTGGTCTGAATTAAAATACAGGAAACTGTATAAGCAGGCGATAGCTGATTATATGGAAATGTCGGGGGCGCCTGACCTGTCGCATGTTCATGTAGGAATCAAGGCCGGAACGATTGCCCTGTGGTTGAAGAAAAAGAAAAAGGTCTCTTATGTTATCTCTGAGCATTGGTCAGGCTTTTTACCGGAGGCGGATGAAAAAATAAATGACCAGCCTTTTTATCTCCGGGCATTATGGAAAAAAGTAATTGCTGAAGCCAGCGCCACCAGCGCAGTGTCAGCTCATCTGGCCAATGCAATGCGGCAGCAATTTGGTTTAAAACAGGTCCGTGTAATACCGAATGTAGTGGATACATCTGTTTTTCACCCGGCAGCTATCCTGTCAAATGATATCCGGTTCATCCATATATCCGGATTAGAGGAATTAAAGAACCCAAAGACTATCATTGAAGCTTTTAGCATAGTGATAAGAACTTATCCTTCTGCTATTCTTGATATTTTTGGCCCTGGCGAAAAGCGACTGAAAGATCTTGCAGCTGAACGGCAGGCAGAAAAGAACATACATTTTCATAGCGAAATACCTCAACCCCAATTGGCTGAGTTTGTACGGCGATCACTTGCACTTATTTTATATTCAAACTATGAGACTTTTGGTTGTGTGATTATTGAAGCCAACGCATGTGGTATCCCTGTTCTGGTAAGTGATATCCCTGTTTTTCATGAAACGGTAACAGAGGGAATAAATGGAATTTTTGTAAAGCCCAATGACCCGGGGGCATTGGCAGAACGGATGATTGAAATGGTAAAGACCCGTTCATCATTCAACAGCAATGCCATTGCTTCCACCAGCTCCAAATACAGTTATGAAAATGTGGGAAAACAGTTCAGTGACTGGTATAATGAGATACTTTCAAAAAAGATCTAATGGCCTTTCAGTTTCTTCACTAATTCTACATATTCTGTCATTGCATCAGTCGTTGATTTCCCTTTTAATGATGCCCATGCTTCGTATTTGGCTTTGGCTACAAAATCAAAAAGATTGGAAGGTGGGTCGGTATTTACATCACCAATACTTCCTTGTTTATACAAGGAATAAAGCTGAAGTAAGACATCATTTCCGGGCTTCTCCGGGAGGTTTTTACTGTCAGCTGCAGCCTGTTCAAACTGTTCTTTTAGTTCCATATTGGTATTAATTTATCCGGATGTATAAGTACTCCTTCGTCTATATAATTTTAGCGATAAATTGAGAAGGCAAGCACTTATTTATCTCTTGCATTATCAATAAAAATAGTTTGCGCCTGTCGCTTATCATTGATTATTCTGTAAAACTCATTAATGAAATCCACTGCACCCTTCCTGGTTCTGGCAGTTAAAAGCTGAAAGTTCGTTATCAGTGATGTAATAGCACTCTTCTTATTCCTGAATAATTCAAATGTTGCCTGCAATTCTTCCATGGTTCTGGGGAATCCCCAGTACACTCTTTCAGTTACTTTCTCTACCCCGAATCTTTCAGTAAATAAATCCGGAGGCAATGCATAGTCCGCATTTACAAAACCTGAATGATCAAAGTCATACGGTATGACAAAGGGAACTGTCTGTTCATTTCTGACATAAATGAGTTTGATATTATGATTATTCGGGACCGACCAATCACCGTTGCTTATCATGTATTCGAAAAGGGAAACTTTTGTCATCATATCCCTGTCAGTACTTTCGGTGAGGAACTGGGCCTTGTCTCTTTTTTCACAACCATTTCTCCTGGCCATATCATTATCATCTTCAATAAAGAAAGCATATTGGGAGAAAGGTTTTATTTTCCCATTAGTATCCCGGTAATTGACCCTCACCAGTCTTACCCTGAAACTTTTTTCTTCCAGCAGGTTATATATTTTATATACCAGGTATTCTTTCAGTATCAGTTGCTCATCATCAGTGTTGTTACCGCATCCAATAACAAGTTTCAGTTTCCCCAGCGAAGAAAGCCTGGGAGAAGTAAGATTATGAAAGTTCAGCAACAGGGGAGGAATATTGCAGTACCCCCGCCTGAAATGCCCCCTGGCAGCTATCCTGATTTTTTCATCTATAACTGAACTGTCGGGAAAGCGGCAACGGAGAGCCGCCTCCTGGTAAATTTCTTCTCCCTTTTCTGTCTGCAGATCCCGGATATCTGTTGTCAGCGTTATGTCAATCAATCCTTCATCAGTAAAAAATTTGATACTGTCAATGGGAGAGGTCTGGGCCTTCAGCAATAAGCCGCTGACAAGTAATAAGGCAAGAAAGGAATATTTTATTTTTTTCATAGTCAGCGTCATTGAATTATTGTATCAGTAAATTATGAAAAAAATTGAATAATAATTACAGGCATAAGAAATATTTACTTTATCACTTCTTCAATCGGTTTTCCCACGCAGCCACTTGGCATTTGTATATGAAGCATAGCTGCAATAGTGGGAGCGATGTCTGTCATATATACTTCCCGGTTTGATTTACCGGGTTTGATGCCCCATCCATACCAAACCAAAGGAATATGTGCATCATAAGGATTCCATAAACCATGTGTGGTGCCTGCTGTAACAAATCCTTCCAGTATTTCCGGTTGAAGAATGATCTGTATATCACCGCTGCGCCGGGGATAATACCCGTTGGTCATCATATCTTTTTGTTTTGCATTTAATGTTGTCTGCATTAATTTATCAAGAGCAAACACCCTTGCAACAGTGGGCTCTGCGGCTACCACATTGATCAGCCATTTTTTTATATCATCCAAATTTAAGCCTGCAGAATCAATAACAGGGTGATTAAGGTAAAGCTGGTAGTTATCTGTGCTGACGACCAGGTTATCTTTTCCAAATTTTTCTTTCAGCTTTCCATTCAGTTGCCTGGAAAGGGCGAGCATATCATTACTGCCGGCAGGGATATGATGTTCTTTCATGAACCCCGGCACATGGGCCACACCATGATCGGCAGAAAGGAAAACAAGGTATTGACCCTTCCCCACATTGGCATCCAGGAAATCAAGAAACTGCCCCAGTTCTTTATCCAGCCGCAGGTAACTGTCCTCTTCTTCTATGGAGTTAGGCCCGAAACTGTGACCGATATAATCCGGCGATGAATAACTGATAGCTAAAAAATCAGTGATATTGTCTGCGCCCAGTTGTTCGCCGGCAATGGCAGCTTTGGCCAATTCGGTGGTCAGGCTGTTTCCCTGCGGCATGGAAGCAATGGCGCCGTAGTTTTTTCCAATAAATGCTTTCATATCATAAGGAAAACCCTTTGCTGAAGTGCCAAATGGTTTTCCTTCCCAGGATTTATCATCTTCTGTACTTTGTGAATAAGTATTGATCGGATATAACGTATTCCATCCCTGCTGGTAATATTGATCTGCTAATTTCTTTGCATTGAAATCTTTTACCCATTGCGGAAGCTCGTTCATATAATAAGTCGAAGTGATCCAGTCACCCGTGGTATTATCATACCAATAAGCAGCATTGGCGCTGTGACCTGCAGTGACAATGCCACCCCTGTCTTTAATGGCTACACCAATTACTTTACTTTTGAAATTGGTAGCTAATCTCAATTCATCACATACAGTTGTCACCAGTAAATTTTTGGGGCTCATCTTACCTAAAGCTGAATTACTTCCAACTGTATTCACAGTTTTATCCTCAGTACAATAAACTTCACGGTTCTGTTCATTATCCCACCAGAAGTTTCCGGTAATGCCGCTGATGGCAGGAACCGAACCGGTGTAGATGGAACTATGACCGCAGGCGGTAACGGTAGGTGTGTAAGGTATCATCGTATTCTCGCAGGTAAAACCCTGGTTCAATAATCTTTTAAAACCACCCTTTGCATCGTATCTGTCAAAATAACGATACAAATAATCCCAACGCATCTGATCAACTACAAGACCAACTACTAATTTGGGACGCTGAACGCTTTCCCGCTGTGGCGGGACAAGTTGTGCCTGTACTGAAATTGTAAATAACAAAACCAGGACTATCGTAAATAACCTTTGCATGAATAGATCTTTTAACAAAAATAAGGGTTTGAAACCTTTAAAACAGTAGTTGTCAGGAGACGAAACTTTTAATTAAGAGGATGCTTTCCTGTTACTGTCTTTAACACAACATTTCTTCATGCCACTGCGGAGGTTGATTTTGCATTGGGATAAAAAGCTATCTGTGTAATTTCCAGAATGCAAGCGAAGCGAAAATAGATAAACCTCCGACTGCAAACCATAGTACTTTAAATCCTGCGTGCTGCGCCAATTGTGCTCCACCCATGGGGCCGAGTGTTTGTGCAGCAGACCATGCCATGGTATATAACGCCGCATATTGCCCCCGGTTAGCGGCCTGGGTTCTGGATATCCAGTAGCTGTTCATGAAAGGCATAGACAGTATCTCACCAAATGTTACCATTATTATCATACTACCGGCTATTGCAACCAATGAGCCCTGTATGTTGAGCATCAAAAAAGAAAGACCTACAATAAAAACACCGATGCTGATATATACCATATTTTTTCGCCTGCCTTCCAGTTTATAGATCAGCACCATTTCCACTAATGCTATAATGATCCCATTCGTTGCCATTAAAAAACCAATAAAAGGCTCTGAAAAATGAAGATCCTTATTAAAATAAACAGGAAGATTAGTAAACAACTGAAAAAAACAACAGGCAAACAACATGGTAATAACAACAAAAGATAGATATGTCTTGTCTTTATAAGCAGATTGTAATACCGTTTCTTCCCTGTTTTTCTTTGCCGGAGGTTTATAATGCACAGGTTTTAAAAACAACCACATCAGGAGGGCGGCAGCTAAATTGGTGCTTCCGTCCACCCAAAAAAGCAACTCATAATTTATATGTGCCAGGAATCCGCCAAGACCGCTGCCCACAGCCCAGCCAAGGTTAATGGCTAACCTGTTTAATGCATAGGAACGGGTCCGGTTTTCTTCTTTACTGTAAAAGGCGATAGCGGTGGAGTTAGCCGGGCGAAAAGCTTCATTCACAAAACTGAGCAGGAAGGTAAATGTACAGATCAGCGGATAGGTTTTCATCTGTCCCAATGCAAAAAATAAAAGACCTCCCCCGGTCAGCGTGATTAATTGTATAGGATAAAAACCGATCTTATCTGTCAATCTTCCACCCAGCCAGGCCCCGCTAAAGGCGCCGGCTCCAAACATACCGAATACAATACCCGCTTCCCCGATCGTGAAGCCCATTTTAGGGCTGGTGAGATACAAGGTCATAAATGGTATCACCATCGTTCCGCTGCGGTTGATCAGCATGATCAGTGAGAGCAGCCAGGTTTGTTTGGACAAACCCGAATAGGCATTCCGGTATGTTTTTGCTGCAGCGTTTATCATACGGGGCACAAAGTTACCGGATGAATTATTATGGCCCGGTTCCCATCAATAATAATTAAACTATGGATGAAAAAGAAATTGACCGCTGGCAACCCGTAATAACCAATTATACGATTAGAAATTTTTTTGTAAATAATTTTTGATATATTTATCGATTAACAAAACAACAGTATGAAAAAATTTCTTGTAATAACAGTAATTGCAGCTGCCTTGCTTGCATTTTCAAATTGTAATCCGGCAAAGAAAGCAGCATCGAAGCCAGTGCCCAAAGCAACTTATGCAACAGATCTTTCAGTGGTAATAATGAATAATTGTGTCCCTTGCCATATACCTGCCAAGGGCGGACGCAAAAAAGCTTTTGACACTTATGCCAGCGTAAAAACCGATATTGATGAAATGCTCAGACGCATTCAACTTAACCCCACTGACAAGGGTTTTATGCCATTTAAAAAAACAGAGAAACTCAATGACAGTACCATCGCCGTCTTTATAAAATGGAAAGCGGATGGCTTGCTGGAAAATTAAATGGTTCCGGGATCATTTTTTTGAATAATACTTTTCTGCCAGCAGCGAAACGGGCAGGCCAATCGCTATTATAAGAATACCCATTGCGATCAGGGCATTTTTCAGCTGAAAGTTTATTCCTGTACCAAAAGCTACCGGTACTACGACCAGGTTCATTACGGCCCATACAAAAAGGCCATAAAAGACACCTGCAACAAACTTATTTTTGATCAGCATTTTTATCTGCGGATAACAAAGGAAGAAAAATAATGTGAACATCATGGCGATCAGCAAATGAAATAACAACCCCCATGCTGCCATGCCATAAAGACTTTCAGTAAGCGTTTGTTTGCCAAATACAGCACTGGCAATATAGCGGAATACCCTTGCAGGATTATTACCGGTCCTGATCATGTATTGAATGCAGGCAGCTATTGCATCTAGTCCTCCTGCCAGGAGACCAGTCAATAAAACAGCTTTAGCAAAATTTTTCCGGGGTGTCATTAACTGTAAATTTATTTACGGACAGGCCAGGGCGGCTGAATGCTGCAATCTTCCTGTAAAAGAAATTATCTATGGGTAAGCAACAGGCTCCAGTTCCAGTACCTGGTGCAGGTGATGCTCAAGGTGTTTTATATAGTCATGCGCCAACCACTCTATCGTATGCAGTTCCTCTGTCCTGCATCGCCGTTGTGTCATTCCAGATGCTGTATTTTTAAGTATCTCACAAATCTGCCTGTTCAGTAAATGCCAGAGATCAATAAGGTCATTGGAGTTCCATTGCTGATAACCGGCAATAGTCACCCATTTTTCCTGGTTATAAACGATCGTTGGGGTTTCTTCATACTGGGCCATTATAAAACGGCGGATATTGCATTGCGCAGAATCAATCAAATGGCCAATGATCTCCTTTTTACTCCATTTTGCCGAGGTAGGCTTATGTGATAATGTGGATTCGTCCAGCGATTTAAGGGAAGAAAAATGCTGTTGGAGGATAGCTTCCAGGTCTTTGGCAATTGTATGCATGCTGTAATTTTTTTAATACATGCAATATAACATTTGAAAATATTATGGGGAACTGATTTTTTGAAAATGACATAACCGGTACAGAAATTTGTTGAACGGTATAGAAATAATTAAAAATTGATCTATCTTTTCAAGTATAAAAGACCGGTTGCTATTTCCCGGCCCATGGAATATGAAAGTGACCTTGTTTATAATAACCTGCAGTACTGTTTTGTGTTGTTGTATTTCAAATGCCAGGCAACAGAACGGTAAAGAGGGCCATTCAGTCTCCGGGAGGATTGATACGGTTAATTATATCTCTGAAGTATTACCAATTCTTCAAAAGAAATGCTCCCCCTGCCATTTTGCAGGAGGTAAAATGTATGCCAGGATGCCATTTGATAACAGCACAACTATTATCAGCCATGAAGCAGGCGTATTAAAACGCTTTAAAGATGAAAAGGAGATCGCAGTGATAAAGCAATTTATACAGCAGGGTAGACATTGAGCCAGTTATTTATTTTTTCATCAAAAATTTATACATTTTCCTGTCCAGGTTTGTCATTAAAATTGTAAATGAATAAACATGGTTGGCCGCTTGTGTTTCTATAAACATTCCTGCTGAAAATTTAGACACATATTGATTGATGTTGATCAGCTTCCACCGGTATTTTTTAATATCAAGCACTGCTTTCAGTAATCGTTCATAACAGGAATCACAGTTCGTGATGATTTTCTCTGAACTGCATTTTCCGGACTTGTTGAAAACGTAAACTTCATCGGTGCTAATACCCCCGGGACCCTCCAGCTTCAGGGTGATTGAACTGTCTGTTTCTGTAATCCGTGTGGAAATACCGTCCATTTTTATGGTGGATTTATCCAACTGTTTTTTTACGTCACTTTTGCTCTTGTTAATATATTGTTGGGAAAAGCCTGTTACAGAAATTAAAAGCAGCAAAACAATAATGATTTGTCTCATATAGGTTACTATTAAACCGGGCGAAGATGGCAAAAATAGTTTGTTTGCCGTAAGTTAAGTCAGCAGCCATGTTCTCTTTACCTGATGATTGCCAGAAGGAATAAGCAGGGAGCCAGGGTCATAGCTATTTTCCGGGATACCAGGCGTATGAATGATTATATTTGTTGTGCGAAACTAAAAGATAATATTATGAAGGCTTTTGTACTGGTTTTTTTTGGCGCTTTTGCACTGGCGACATCCTGTCATAAAAATGATGGCGGAACCCCATCTAATAAGCCATCTGCCAAGTTCAGCATTTCAGGGTATGAGTTACCAACACCCTCTACTATTACCTTTATTAATATATCAAGTAATGCCACGAGCTATGAGTGGAACTTCGGGGATGGCTTCACATCCACACTGTTTAACCCTACACACAGCTATAGCTTTAGCGGCAGTTATTTATTAAGGCTTAAAGCTACCGGGCCCGGTGGTGCTGATTCTGTTTGTAAGCTGGTAACAATTGAAGCCCCGCCTCCATCTAATCAATCGGCATTCTCTTATTACCAGGAAAAATGCGCCGGTACGCCGTTTGGCATCAGTTTTAAAACTGTCAACCCTCTTTCAACCAACCCCGTATGGGATTTTGGCAATGGGAATGTGTTTCTTCAACGTGATCCGATTGTACAATTTCTAACGCCGGGCGATTATACCATTAAGTACAGTACCCAGATCAGTGGGGTAAGAGATACTGTGATCAGGATAATCCGGATTGATTAGAATTCAGTTAGCGGTTTTTTTTCTCCGCCAGCGACAGGATATAATTGTAGAGTTTGTAAAAACCTGAAGCTTCTCCCTCCTTTATTCCTTCTGTGGCGCCAATACTTACTTCATGGCTTTGGTTGTCCCATTTAAGCTTTATCAATGTGGTGGGTTTGTCATAGGCAATTGTACCCATCCCGCCGGAAAAGATGGTTCTGAAATGAATGGCATTGATCTCTTTCAGCAGGTCATCCAATTCCTGGTTTGATAAACTGAAAACAAGTGTATCTGTTTTTGGCATCAGCCAGTGAATATAAGTCCCGGATGAATCATTTATGATCACCGTTTTACTCTCTGGCGTCATTCCTCCGCCATTGTATGTGATCAGCTCCATATCCTTTGTCCATTTTTCCTGCGATCTACTCCGGCAGGACAGGCCAATAAGAGTTATAGCAATTATCAGCCATGATCTGTTATAAATATTTGACATGATAAACAATTTACTCTTGTAATTTACAAAGATCAGCCAACTACAGGACAATAAAACAAAGCAATACAATGCTGAAACATTGAAGATTTCCCTGGTCATTCTTTCAGTTGACAGCGCCATTAAAACATTTGAGATAATAGTTTAAAGCAGTATCCATGTGTGCAGCAGTTTGATGAAAACCACCATGGCCCAGGCTGGCATCTTGTATAAAAAGGTCAACAATGGCTCCCTGGCCTTCCAGCCATTTTCTTGTCAAAGTCATTCCATCACAACCTGATTGCCCGGCATTTGGATCCAATCCGCCACAATAAAGGCTCCAGTGCCTGCCGGCAAAGACATTGTTGCCATATTTCCCTGAATTTATTTGAGCATACAAAGGATAACCGGGATTCGCTGCACCTGCATTGGATAAAACAGAGCAAAAATAATTTTTGCCAGCATGCGAATCATTGAAGGCAATGGCATAACTACGGGCAGCGCCACGGCTGAAACCATGTAATAAAGCTTTACCGGCCGGGTAACCAATACTTGTCAAAGCGGAATCTATGTAACTGTAAATAGTCTCATCATCAAAATAATCATTGGGACGGGTGGCCAATGGCCCCCTGTACCATTGGAGGGCGATAATTCCACAGCCATGCTTTTTTGCCTGCTGATGCCAGAGAAAAAATTCATCAAACGCATAACCGTTGGAGCCATGAAGGGTAACAATAAGCGGTGATCCGGAAGGATCAGCGCCGGCAGGAAACCATTTAATGTAAAATGAATTGCCATCGGGTGTTGCGATGATTGATCCACCATTATCAATCGCATATTGCACCCTTTTGCAATCCCTGTTACAGGCTTCATTGTACAAGGCTTGTGCGGCGGGAGGCAATGATTGTGAATCAGCATTGCCAATAAAAGATGCGGTAATAAGAATTAATATTAATTTCCTCACAGATATCATTGATGTTCTGAC
Source organism: Chitinophagaceae bacterium (assembly GCA_041486045.1). GTDB lineage: Bacteria > Bacteroidota > Bacteroidia > Chitinophagales > Chitinophagaceae > JJ008. The sequence continues at coordinate 20,785 of JBGPKR010000015.1, forward strand.
TTTCTTGCTGTGCTAAAGTTAAATCCTGATCGTGTCAGATACTCCGGGGTTGGCAAATTAGTATTCAACTGCCGGTATTTCTTTCCACAATTTTATTTTTCTTCCCAGCTGGCATTGTTTTTGCAAATAAGCAAAAGCAAGCCTCTTATTATAACCCCACCTTTATTTATTTTATTATCACTAAAAAATTGACTTATGAAAACAGGGGACAAGCTTTTGTTTTATCCATTGCTCATTCTTGCAATGGCTTTATTTTTTTATAGTTGCCAGAAAGAAGTTTCTGGCGGAGGCAACAATATTCCTGCCGGTAAAACCAAATTGTCCGTTTTTCTTACAGATGGACCTTTGGATTTCCAAAAGGTACTGGTGGATATCCAGCGTATCGAAGTAAAGATTGATACCTGCCGTCGCCATGAAGATGATGATCATGACGGCCCGGGATGTGATGACGATCATGATTCACTAAGCAGCCGTTGCGAGATATGGGATACTCTCGATATAAACCCCGGGGTATACGACCTGCTGACTTTACGGAATGGCACGGATACTTTACTGGCCAGTGGGTTTATATTGAATGGCAAAATTGAACGGATTAAAATTACATTGGGAAATAACAACAGTGTGATGGTGGACAGCGTGCTGCATCCTCTTCACCTGATCAATAATCAGCATTTCGTTTATGTTAATATTCACAGGGAACATCTTGATTCCATTTCTTCCAATAATTTTCAGTTGTTTCTTGACTTTGACCTGGCCCGTTCTATCAGGTTCATCAATGCTGAATACTGGCTGAAACCAGTGTTGAAGCCTTTTGGCAGGCACAGCAGCGGAGAGATAGAAGGAAAAGTAAGACCTGTTCATTCATTTGGCCCCATCAAAGCCTTTAATGCAACCGATACTGCTTTTGCCAGGCCGGAAGATGAAGGGGAATTCAAAATCCGTGGATTAAGGGAAGGCACTTACAGCCTCTTTATTGATGGCATCAATGGCTACCAGGATACGACCATTACAAACATAATGGTCAGAAGAGGCCATGAAACTGATATTGGCGGCATTCAACTGCATCAATAGTCATGGAAAACTATAGTCAGTAAAACCGGGTTATTGCCCGGTTTTTTTTGTGTTATCTTACAGAGAACAATCCCAGGTCTTTCTGCAGCACGACAAATTCAATCGGTTCTTTGGCTGTCCCGAATTTTGTATCATCGAAAGGTTGAACTTCACCGGTCTTATAATAACCCTGCCGTTCATACCAGGCTATCAATTCATGACGGTTGGAAATAACCCTCATGAATACAGCAGGGCATACCCGGGTTTTGGCGTAAAGTTCTGCAGCAACCATTATTTGTTTGCCGATGCCTTTGTTTTGTAAAACAGGTGATACACTAAACATGCCAAGGTAAAGTTTACCCTGCCGTTTATGCAGGAATACACAACCTTGAATTTCATTTTCATCATTTGTATATTTCAGGAAGACGGCCCCGGGCAGCTGCATCAGTTCATTCATGTTGTCTTCATCTGTTCTGAGGTCGCCGGCCACCATATCCGCTTCGGTTGTCCAGCCCTGTTTGGATTCTTCTCCGCGATAGGCGCTGTTGAGCAATTTAACCAGTGCAGGAATATCTTCTATACTTGCAATAGAAACGGGCATGGGATGAAGATACAAATTTCATCATGCTTTTAAGCGGGTGTATAAAAGATCAGCTTTGACAGAAATCTTTTATCAGTTAACTTTTGAAGTATTCGTTCTTGCTGCATTCCCTCCCCACATATTCCAGCCGGTTATGGCGGGGTTGCCGGTATTGATCGCATATAATTTGCTGTTGACGGTGGTTACATATATCCATCCCTTTTCAGCAATAGGCTGATACCTGACCGGGTCTTTGATTACATACTTCTTAATTATTTTTCCGTCTTTAGCATCCATGACCAATACTTCCCCGCTGAGAGTGGCAATAATGATATGACCATTGGCATAGACGGGAGGAGTGCCCATAAAGCCGCCTTGTTTTTTCAGATCGCCGTCTAATGCATATTTCCAGCTAACCTTTCCGCTGGAATCCGTGCACACAATTTCATCACCCATCGTATTGTATAGAAATCCTCTGAAATACAAAGCCCTTGATCCCTGGAACGATTGGAGAGAGGCTACATTGGATTGACCGATATTCATATCGGCCGCCTGCCAGTTGGCGCTGGAAGGAGCGCCGGAAGTAAAACCGTTGCCGGCATCCATTTTTGTCGCTTCCACTTTCAGGCCGGATACTCCCTGCACTTTATTATCTAAATAGTAAGCATCTTTTTTATACAATGACCTCGTTACTGTGGTGCCCATTATGATGGATTCTGAAGCAACAGAATCACTCTCCTTATCAGTGCGACGGCTTACGATCAATTCATTGTTCCTGTCAAAAACCGGTGCAGAAGTGGCCCGGATAGCTTTTGCTTCCAGTATATCACCGGTCTTTTGTTTTATCTTATACAAGGCGCCGGAAAAAGTGGTGACATACAACAGGTCGTCTTTTGCAACCGGGGCGGACATAATATCACTGTCAATCCATTTTTGCCAGAGAATATTTCCGGTTTTAAGATCAAATGCTATAAGCACATGTGTTGGAAATATAGTAAGCTGGTTATTGGCCGTGTCCTTTGCTGTTTTAACAGCAGTTCCTTCATAGCGGGCCGGGTAAGAAGTGTACACAATGCCATTCGCGATGGTCGGCATTGACATCAGCGGGTCTCCGAGATACCATGACCAGATCTGTTTTCCGGTCACCAGGTCGCAGGCGAAGATGGTGCATGATTCCGTATTAAAAACAATAATACCATCTTCGATCGCCGGGGAAGATGGCCCGTCATCATCCAGGTCAATAGCCCATTTGAGCTTGCCTGTAGCAGCATCAAATGAATAATATTGTTTGCTGCCAAAGCCACCGCTTAAAAACAAATTCCCGTTTACAACTGCCGGGGTTGGTATGTTGGTTTGTGAGGAGAGCTGTATGCAAAACCCGTCAGCAGTTTTTTCCAGGTATTTATCCAGGCTGGCAACGGTTACATGACCTTGCCTGAAATCCTTTTTTGGTTTGAATCTTTCATTATTATTCAAGGCAAGGACCTGTGGCAGGATATCCTTTTCGGCCCGGGCTGAATCATCAGTCAGCGGTTTGAAACTTACCGCGGTTACCGTCAACGGTTTATTCTGAAGAATTTCCCAGGCGCTGAGGATGCTAAAACATAAAATGACAGAAGTGGCGAGGAGGATTGTCTTTCTCATGGCGAATGTTTGAATTGTCAGGATAGTTAACGGGATTGAGATGCAGTGGGCGGTTAAATTGCATAAGCTGCGGCGGGCCCGATGCTGATCTTTATGATGAAATAAATACTACATGAAATTCAGGGCTAATAAACTGTGTCTTATTATCCTGAAAAAGCTTTAACTATATTTAATGATCAGGGTGAATAGGGATATGTCCCGGGTTAGCGGGAGAAATTAAATTAGCCGGGCTAACTTTATAGTATCTGTTTCAGAAATGATGGGCCTCCACATAAATAATTTGTTAAATAACCTCTTATCCATCTTTGATGTGGAATCGCTGATCAGGTATGGAGGATTGCTTTTCGTATTTCTTGTGGTATATGGTACTACCGGGTTATTCTTTTGCTTTTTTATTCCTACCGGTGCCTTTTTATTTACGGCAGGAATATTTGCCGCCACAGGTGGGCTGCATTATGATATTGTTACTATTTGCGGCCTGTTGGTACTGGCCTCGGTTTTGGGAAACCTTACCGGTTATTGGTTTGGCCGGAAGGCCGGTCCTTTGTTATACAAGAAAAAGGATACCAGGTTTTATAAAAAGCAGCACCTTAGAACAGCAGAAACCTATTATAAAAAATATGGTTGGCTGGCATTGACATTGGGAATGTATTTACCCATCATCCGCACTTTTGCACCTATTGTTGCGGGAATAGTCAGGTTGAATTTTCGCCGTTTTATTTTACTGGTGTTTGCCGGTTCCTTTGTTTGGATATCAAGTTTTGTATTGGCCGGGTATTTTATCGGCAGCCGGCCTTTTTTGAAGCCCTGGTTAAAATATATTGTCATTGTTTTTGTCCTTGCTGTTTCCATACCTCTCATTATCTGGACCGGCAAAGAACTAAGAAGGATGAGAAAGGAGAATAAGGGAAAATAAAATGATATAATCAAGGGTTTGTCCCGCCAGGGGAGGATAACCGTTTGTAATCATCAAAACATGTATTAGCTTTAATACCTAAACCACAACTACTATGCTTACATATGAAATTCAACATCAACCAAAATACTCAAGGGGTGAATTATTACTCCGTTTCTTCTTTGGATGGCTATACATCGGCATCCCGCATGGTTTTTTATTAATGCTTTGCGGGTTGGCGCTCTGGTTCATGTCCATTGCAACTTTTTTTATTATCCTGTTTACCGGTGTTACACCAAAATGGTATTATGAGTGGGTGGTAAAAATGCAACGATGGAGCCTGAGAGTATCTGCACGTCTGTACAACATGGTTGATGGTTATCCGGAGTTTGGCCTTGAAGGAAAAGATGATAAATCATCCTTCGACCTGGAATTCTGGCAGATCGGTCGCGGAGAAATGTTATTACGGACTTTTCTCGGGTGTTTATATGCCGGTATTCCGCATATATTTATTTTATATTTCCGGTTGATCGGTTCATTCTTCCTGATGATCTTTGCTTTTTTTGCCGTTTTATTTACAGGAGAATATCCTGAAAACTGGCACCGGTTTAATACAGGTACATTCCGCTGGGCGGCGAGATTGAATTTATATTTGTCCTGGTTGTATAAAGATTATCCTCCCTTTGCCGGAAGACCAGACCCTAAACAATCATTTGAATTTGAGGAAAAAAAGTAGTCTTGAATCAACATTTGTTGTTGGAAGAAAAAATCAACAACGGTATAAAAAACAAAACTCCCTTTATTTCTCTGCACTTATCACTATTGCGCTGGCATCTATTGCAACTGTACCGGGGTACTTACTGCTTACCAGTTCAAATACCTCTTTCCTGATCTTTTGCTGCATGGCATCATCCGCCTTGCTTAATGCCGCCACAACAGGAGCGCCGACCTCTGTGATCATATTCCAGTAGGTCTCAACGCTGCCGCTGTTCAGTTTGGAGGGCACTTCTTTTTCTGTCACATTTTTGAAACCTGCTTTTTCAAATATCTCTTTCATCAGGCCTGGTTTTGCACAGCGGAACATACCCGGGGCGCCGGGCGGGGGTGGTGGCAGTTCCATATTTTTATTGATCGTTCCCATGGTGGCCGTTACCCAGAAATTCTTTTCCGGTATATTCCATACAGAGGTAGCGATCCTTCCGCCCGGTTTCAATACTCTTATCATTTCATCAGCGGCTAATTGCATATCGGGGAAAAACATAAAACCGAATCGGCAGCTTATCGCATCAAAGCTATTATCTGCAAAAGGAAGTTCGCAAACATCACAGGCCATTGTTTCAATATTATGGATACCCCGCCGTGCTGCATTTTCTTTTGCGATCTTCAGCATATCTCCTGACAGATCGGTAATGGTCACCTTTCCTCCCTGCAGCATCGTGGCAATAGTAAGACCGGGTTCGCCGGTACCGGCTGCTATATCCAATACAGCATCATTACCGGAAGGTTTTATACCGGCAATGATTGCATCACCCATGGGTTTCAGGAAATCCATGGTGAGGTCATCCCATTTTTTCCAGCCGGGAGAAAATTTGTCCCAGGACTGTTTTTGTTGTTCCCGTATCTCTTCTAATTGCTGGTTCATGTCGTTGGTTGTTTAAGTGAGGGAGAAAGATATCGGAAGATACGAAAAGCTGTTCGCAAAGACAGTGCCGGAAATCTCAATGCTGAAGATCAGGTTAGGAAGAATACAATATATCTGCCCGGGACAGGCAAATATTATATTAAATGAAAGTAAAAGTCATGCAGTCGCTTTATTGAAGGATTTGTGCAAATAGGCATTTTGATCATGCAGCAAAGCACCCTGTGGAAGCCATTGCCACCATATACCCAGGCTTTTTTTTATGATGTTGCTGTAAAAAGAAGGCAGCAGTTGCGACTCTCCTTCAAAAAATTTCCTGAAATTATTATCATGAATCAGGTTATTCCGTATTTGCCTGAAAAATTTCAGGCGGCCATATCCTTCTGATGAAATGGCCCGCATACAATTCATCAATTTGGCTGTAATACCGGAAGTAGCCTTAAAACGGTTGAATATTGACTTCATTGAGAAAGTGTACTCAGTCAGGTCTATAACCTTGTCGTAGAAATCCAGCCATTCATAATTCTTCGGTTTCAGGTTCATGGCAAGGTGGTTATTAAGAAAGTAGAAAGGAAAGGGCAGTACACGACCGGCCTTTTGGTATTCCATATTAAGCAGTGCCGCTTCGCCAAAAGCAGTCAGCAGCGAATAACCGGGAAAAGCGGCAGGAGTTTTATCTATAAATTTTTTGGTAAGTTCAAAAGGCCCGCTGCCTTCGTCACTATCCAGACCCAAAACAAAGTTTGTCTGAACATAAGGAATATGCCGGAATATCATGTTCACATGTTCAGAGATCTGGTTTACTTTTTCTTCGCCGGTAACCCGGGAAGTATGAGATTTATTTCCCAGATCGTACCATGATTCTATACCGGGCAATAAAGCAACAAAGCCTAATTGCCGCATTGTTTTAAGATGGTCTTCTGTCAGGATGGACAGGCTGCTTTCCCCGATAAAGCGGAAACTTTTTGCCGGGGCCACTTCAGCGATAGCATCTGCATTATCATTAAACCGTATCCCGAAATTAGGATCATGCCATGCTACCACCGGCTTTTTGAATTTGGTCAAAAGAAACCGGAGATCTTCTTTGATCGTATCATAATTCAGAGGTTGATAAGGCACTACAGAGTCAATGCAGAAAGGGCAGGCATAAGGACAGCCCATACTTGCTATCATTGGAACTATCTTAAGAAACGGCGACTTTTTCAATGTCGGTTCAATAAATTTCCACCGTTCTTTTACCCCGGGCAGATCCGCAGGATGATTACCAGCAGCAAGTTGTTTGCCTTCCGGACGCTGGGGCTTGTAATTATTTAAAACTCCGGTAATGGTTGATTTATGAGTAAAGCCCAGTACATAATCAAAGTATTTAATAGAATCGTCAGGATAACAGCGGGCATGTGGTCCGCCCAGCACCGTTACAACTCCCTGTTGGCGGAAATAATTACTGAGTGCATAAGCCAGTAAGGCTGATTGTGTAAAGGAACTGATAAATACGAGATCAATACCTTCCGGTAATTCCTTTTTGAGGTCTTCATTTCCTGTATAGCAGATCAAACTTACTTCATGGCCTTCTTCTTCGCACCAGGTAGCCACTACCTGTGGCATAATACTGGCAAGGTTAGCATTCATGATCCGGGCCCATAAGGTACCTGTTGGACCTTTGGCAACTAAATCAATTACTCCGATTTTTAATCTTTTCATATGAATTCATATGAATGACTAATTCAGTATCCTGGATAACTACTCTTGGGATGTATCGGGGTGAGAGGTAAAGAGGAAGCTAAATATTAGTAGTGTAAGCTACTTATTTTTTTTGAGTTAATAAAAAAATCGATAAAGGAATGTTGATATTGAATGAGGGCTGATGATACGACAAAAAAGACCTTTGTGTCTTTTTATTTATATTGAACACTCAGGATAGAGCGGCAAATTATTTTAAAAATATCTGGAAAAATTTATCACCATATGACCAGATTAAGGTACCAATAATTGAAAGAACCAGGGTCCATCCATCCACTTTTAACTGGGGTATTGATGCCGCCAGCGCTTCTTTCTTGTCAATGGAAGAGGAAGATTTCTGGTAGTGTTTTTTAAGGCTCCTGGAGGCCAGTACAATGCCAATGATGGTTGTGACAGCGCCGGACCGGAAAAACCAATCAGAACGGTTGTTGCCGAGATCCACTACAAATGATATGATGGGAAAAGCTATCGCAACAAGGATAAGTAATACATCAGGCTTTAATGTCTTCCATTTAACTTTTATTTTGACAACTTCTTTATTTGATAAGTCAGTCATGGAATTTGTGTTTTGATACAAGGTACAATATTATGAATTGGATTATTACAAACCCGGTTACTATGCACTGGCTATATGCCGGGCATCGTCTTTGTTGGGAAGAAAATGTCAATCTTTTATTTGTTCAGCAGCCCTTCCAATGTATTGAATGCATATTCCCATGCCTTACGGTTTTCATCCCGTTCCTGCGGGGTTTCAAAGTTTTGCTGTCTCACCGTAAAATCTGTTCCATCGCTGGTTTCTTTAAAAAGTAAAGTGACCCGTATTTCTTTTGAGGGGAATCTTTCAAAATGAACGATCCATTTCAATTTTTCAAAAAGCTGCACTTCAAGGTAGGTGATGATGAAGTTCCAGTTATCGCCATTGAATTCCAGTTTGGCATTGGCTTTTCCACCGGGGCGGGCATCAATACTTATTGAAGAGACACCCCATATCTTTTTTAAAACATCTTCATCAATGAAGGCGTTGAATAATTTTTCAGCGGGAACCTGGAATGACCGGCTTAATTCGTAAGCAGTGTCTGTTGGGTTCATGGGTGATGAGCTTAAAGGATAATAAAGATAGGTTACTTAACCATGAGTTATTGTAACGGAAACAAATTAGTATATTTAATAAACCAAAACCTTTTTTATGAAAACGATTTGCCTGCTTGCCGCAGTGACTTTATTAGTATTGGCCTGTAACAACAATGATAAAGTTCCTTCGAAAGTATCTTGCCAGGGATGGGTGGCTAGGGAGATTGAACAAGACCCCACTTATGGAGAACTATCCCGGAAGTTTACCCTGCATTGCAACGGAAAATGTCCCGGCGGAAAACCTTGTGAAATTTTATCTTTAAGTTATGACCCGCCCACTTTTGGCCGCCTTATTAAAGAGGAATGGTGCGGATGCAAGGGTGATGAAAAACCGAAAGCCTGCGATGTAGTGCTGAGAACATATAATAGTAATGGGATGATCGTACAGCAGGCGGACTGCACTGGCTGGAATACCTGCCCGACTGATGCAGACTCCTGTATACAAAAAAACAAAGGAGGAAGGGTTGATACATTAAGATCTGTAGCAGGGAAAGACAGTATTTACCGATATCTTGATACGATCACCTGCGAATGTGTGAACAGGGTAGGATTAAAATAATTTTTTATTGTACACTCAGGGGCTTTAGCCTTAGTATTTTAAAAGAATATCCTGAGCTTCATTTTTTAAAATACCCGGTACTAATTCGTGTTGCTTTGAAAACTTTTTTATTTTGCGAGGGCTGTCACGTTTAACCTAAAAACATGTTATGAAGCAAACCATCATTTCCTTCCTATTGGTTATTTTTTCACATCTGGCATTCAGCCAGGGGGAAGCTGACCAATTAGTCAAAGAAGGAGTAAGCCTCCATGAAAAGGGAGATTATACCGGAGCTATAGCAAAATTTGACGCAGCCATACAGTTACAACCCAACCACGGAGAAGCGATGTACGAGAAATCCTTCAGCCTGATGGCGCTAAAGCGATATGATGAGGCGGCAGATCTTCTCAACAAAATATTAAAAGAATCGAAGGATCCTGAGATCCGGAGGCTCTCGTATGTCAATTACGGTACCGTGCTTGATTACAAGGGCGAAAAAAAGCAATCATTGAAAGTATATGAGGATGGGATCAAAGAATTCCCGCAAAGCTACCTTCTGTACTTTAATAAAGGGATAACAGAAGTGGGATTGGGCTATACGGATGACGCTATCAGCAGCTTTAAGAACTCCGTCCGGAGAAATCCCCTGCATGCGTCCTCGCACAATGCACTCGGCATATTGGTGGCAGATAAAAACCGCATACCGGGTGTCCTGTCCATGTTTTCTTTCCTGCTTATTGAACCGGAAGGCAAAAGAGCGGAGCAGAACCTGGCCATGCTGGATAAACTGATCATGCGTGGCATCAGCCGGAAAGATGATAAGAATGTGACCATTAATTTAGATGCGTCAGTATTGGATAAAAAGAAATCAAAAGAAGATGATTTCAGCACTGCTGAATTAATGCTGTCCTTACTGGCGGCCAGTGTGCCGGATTCTTTGAAGAGAAAGACCGATGCTGACAGGATGAGTTACCAGCTTCGGACCTTGATCAGTGTCATTGACGAAACCGATAAAAAGGATAAAGGATTTTATAAGAATTTCTATGTTCCGTTCTTTGTGGACATGAAAAAGAATGATCTTATCACTACAGCCTGTTATATTGTGATGACCTCTTCCGGTAAGGAAGATATTTTGAGCTGGCAACAGGAAAATAAAGAGAAGGTGGATGATTTCTTTGGCTGGCTTGAAAAATATAAGTGGCCGAAAGAATAATCTTTTACAGGTTCCGGGCGACAAAAAATTTACAAAATGAAAATGATAAAAGCAGTAGTAACACTGGCGGTTTGTTTAATAACGCTTGCCGGGTATGGGCAACGCTTTGTTCCGGCGGTGAGTAAATATATCAGCGACAGCGCTGAAACAATTGCTTTCAGGGATGTAAAGATCATTGATGGCACAGGTAATCCATCCAAAGAGCACCAGTCAGTTATTATCAGTAAAGGACGAATTGTAAAGATCGGAGCCGTACAGGATATCATAATACCTGCAGATGCTTCCGTCATTAATTGCAGCGGCAAAACCATTATTCCGGGTTTAGTGATGCTGCACGAGCATTTGTATTACACCATGACGATGGACAATTATTTTAATGTGTCCGAGATGCCCTATAGCTTTCCGCGGATGTACCTGGCTGCTGGCGCCACCACTATCCGGACAGGAGGATGCATTGAGCCGCAGACCGACCTGGCCATTCAGCGAATGATACAGGAAGGCAAATTGATCGGCCCTGATATGGACGTGACCGCTCCCTATATTGAAAGAAAAGGCTATGATATTCCAAGTATCAATATTATTAAAGATGCCAAAGATGCTTCAGCCACCACGGCTTTCTGGGCTGACAGGGGTTGCACTTCATTTAAAATGTATGTGCATGCCCGTAAAGAGGACCTGGTAGCTGTTGTAAAAGAAGCGCATCAAAGAAACCTGAAAGTGACCGGGCATATCGGAACGATCACGTACCGGGAAGCCGCTGAACTGGGCATTGATAATTTAGAACATGGATTCATGGCCAGTTCCGATTTTGATCCTGCTAAAAAAGAAGACGGGACGAATACAGCAGATGAAAGAATGGCACGGCAAAACATGGATGTGAACAGCGCAGCAATGAAAAGCCTTATACAATTTCTTATAAAGAAAAAAGTAGCCATTACTTCCACGCTACCGGTCTTTGAGCCTTATACCAACCGGGAGATCGTTTTAGGTGGGGGAGAGGATGCATTATTGCCGGAAGTAAAAGAAATTGTGACCGCCCGCTGGCAAAGAAGCCAGGGAAAAGATTCGGCCAGCCTGGTATTATTTAAAAAGGAGCTGGCATGGGAAAAACAATTTTATGATGCAGGAGGCCTGTTGGTATGCGGCACTGATCCAACGGGTGCGGGCCGGACGATCGCAGGCTATGGAAGCAGGAGGGAAATAGAATTATTGGTGGAAGGAGGTTTTACAGCCCTGCAGGCCATTAAAATAGCCACGCTGAACGGCGCCATCTATTTGGAAAAAGATAAAATGATCGGCACGGTAGAGACAGGTAAAAATGCAGATCTTGTATTAATTGATGGTGATCCCGAAAAAGATATCCATGATATCAGGAAAACAGAGATCGTGTTTAAAAATGGAGTTGGGTTTGATTCCAAAAAAATATTTGAATCTGTAAAGGGGAAAGTGGGGATGAATTAATTTACCGGAAGACAGAAAAATATAACTTTTATTGATCAAATTTGATGGATGGAGTCTTCCAGGTGGCAGGGTCACCTGAAAATCCATTTTTGGGACTTAGTAGTTCCAGGAATTGTGGTGTAATTTTTATAAGCAAATAATCTTCTTTCAGGTCTCTGTAAAAAGGCTTCCATTCCTCCTTCCAATGCCGTGTTTTCTCTAACGAATCGGTGATCAGTTTTGCTTTTCCCTGGATACTGACATAGGTGAATGTATTTGCATCAAAATAGAATAATGTTACTTCAGGGTTTTTCTTTATCTGTTGAACCTTTCTGCTCCGGGAATTTGTACCTAACCAAACAACGAGATTGCTGTCCGGATCAAATGCCTCCAGTATCCTGCCCACAGGCCGGCCATTCTCATCCAATGTGATCAATGTGCAAAAATGAGCACTGGTCATGATCTCCGTCGCTGCTGCAATGTAGCTGCGTCTGACTGAATCGTTCCTGGAAGATTCCTGTGCAGACAATATGCTGGAGGAGATAATAATAAGAAAGACAGACAGAATATAAGTTTTGGCTGAAGATTTCATTTTATTTTTTTTGGAATAACTAATAGATTTCAACGGTATGAATGTATCAGGTTTTATCGCTGACTCCTATGACTTTTATCAGCCTGACCCCTTTGTTTTGGTTCATGTCGGCAAGAACCAAAAGGATGGCTGAGATAGAAGAGTCATTTCAATCGTGTTGTTGGTGAAAGAAAACCTGCCTACCGGTAGGCAGGCACCAGCAACGGCGTAATATCTCTATTCGGTTTGTAATCTGTTCAACTCAATAAATTGTTCATATTCTTTTAGAAAAGTTATTTTCCGATGATGTTGTTTTTGATTTGTAATGTATTGGAATACTTTTTCTAAAACTGATTCGCTAACAGAATATGCTGCATAGCCTGTTTGCCACGCAAATTTTTCTTTTGCGATGTCCTGTTCATTGATCCAATGAGATGTGTTTCCTTTCACCTGCTTTATTATTTCTGTAACAGATTTGTTAGGATTTAATAAAAACAAGCTATGAATATGATCCGGCATTCCATTGATGATGCGAACAGGGCAGCCTGATTCGATAAATTGGCTGCTCATATATTCATATATCTTCTTTTCAATGGTTGGGAGAATCAGTGGGTATCTTTCTTTGGTAGACCAAATGGCATGTATCCAGATTTTATTAAATGAATGCGGCATAATCATGTAATTAATGAAACCATTAAAATGGTTCTTAGGTTTCATCGCCTGCTATAGCCCACGGTTTAAACCGTGGGCTATAGGGATGTAATCTAATCGTAGAATACTTGTTTTAATCGTTTATTTTCCCATTTTTCAGGAGATTAAGGCCGACAAATGCTGGCCTAAAAACCATACCTTTGCCGCTCTTGAAAATGAGGTAAAACGTACATGAAGAACATCCGAAATTTTTGCATTATCGCACATATTGACCATGGCAAATCCACCCTGGCTGACCGCCTGCTGCAAAGCACCGGCACCATCAGCGACCGGGATATGATGGACCAGGTGCTCGATGATATGGACCTGGAAAGAGAAAAGGGCATCACCATTAAAAGTCATGCCATCCAGATCAATTACAAGCATAAGGATGGGCAGGAGTATATCCTGAATTTGATAGATACTCCCGGACATGTGGACTTCAGCTATGAAGTGAGCCGGGCATTGGCCGCCTGTGAAGGGTGCCTCTTATTAGTGGATGCTACACAGGGCATACAAGCCCAGACCATCAGTAATTTATACCTCGCAATTGATAATAACCTTGAGATCATTCCCATCATCAATAAAATTGATATGGACGGGGCCATGATCGAAGAAGTGAAGGACCAGATCATTGATTTGATCGGCTGCAAACCCGAAGATATTTTATTGGCCAGCGCCCGCACCGGTGTGGGTGTTGAAGCGATACTGGAAGCTATTGTAAAAAGGATCCCGGCGCCGGTGGGTAAACCAAATGCTCCCTTGCAGGCATTGATATTTGACAGCATGTTCAATTCGTTCCGGGGCATCATTGTTTATTTCCGGGTAAGGAATGGTTCGATAAAAAAAGGGGATAAAGTAAAATTTGTTTCCACCGATCAGGAATATATAGCCGATGAAGTGGGTATTCTGAAATTAAAGATGTCGGAAAAGAGCGAAGTGGGCTGCGGCGATGTGGGCTACCTGATCACCGGCATCAAGAATGCGAAGGAAGTGAAAGTGGGTGATACGATCACACTGGCGGATAACCCAACACAGGAGATCATCAAAGGTTTCCAGGAAGTGAAGCCGATGGTGTTTGCAGGCATCTTCCCGATAGATACTGACCAGTTTGGAGAACTGAGGGATTGTATGGACAAACTGCAGCTAAATGATGCCTCATTGACTTACGAATTAGAAACATCACAGGCCCTTGGTTTTGGATTCCGTTGCGGTTTTCTTGGATTGCTGCACATGGAGATTATACAAGAGAGATTAGAGAGAGAATTTGATCAAACAGTTATTACTACGGTTCCCAACGTTAGCTTTATTGCATATACTACGAAGGGGGAAAAAATTATTGTCAACAACCCGACCCAGTTTCCTGACCCCGTTAGAACGGATCATATTGACGAACCTTTTATCAAAGCACAGATCATCACCAAGCCGGAATATATCGGCAACATCATGACGCTTTGCCTGGGCAAGCGGGGTATTTTAATGAACCAGAGTTACCTCACACAAACAAGGGTGGAGTTGTTGTTTGAAATGCCGTTAACAGAGATCGTATTTGACTTTTATGATAAATTAAAATCACAAACAAGAGGATATGCATCTTTCGATTATCATCCCATCGGTTACCGGGAAGCAGATATTGTGAAGATGGATATTTTGCTGAACAATGATAAAGTGGATGCGCTGAGTGCATTGATACACCGCAGCCGTTCACAGGAGTTTGGAAGAAAGTTGTGCGAGAAGCTGAAGGAGCTGGTTCCCCGCCAGCAATTCCAGATCGCGATACAGGCTGCTATCGGCGCCAAAATAGTTGCAAGAGAAACATTAAGTGCCCTGCGTAAAGACGTAACAGCTAAATGTTATGGCGGTGATATCAGCCGTAAACGTAAACTGCTTGAAAAACAAAAAGAAGGTAAGAAGAGGATGCGGCAGATCGGGAATGTGGAAGTTCCGCAGGAAGCATTTCTGGCGGTGTTGAAATTGGATGATTGATGTATAGATGATAACTGATAGATGATAGTGAGTTACATCCGGAAATATTATCTGCAGATTAGAGAAACTATCATCTATCCACTATCATCTGTCATCTAATAACTGTTTCCATAATTCATAAACCTTTTCAGGGGAGAAACGTTGAATATTTTCAAAAGCTTTTTCGCCCATTTTTTTTCTTTGCTCTTCGTTACTGATCAATGAAGCAATTGCTTCAGCCAGCTTAACTGGGTTTTCTTTTTCAACCAATATTCCATCTTCGTTATGAGTGATGATGTGCCGCGGGCCGGTATCACAATCGAAAGCGATGCAGGGCAGACCATTGCTCAATGCTTCCAGTAAGACCATCGGGAAACATTCGTTTAAAGATGTCATAACAAGCATGGAAGCATTTTGATACTCCTGGTGAATATCCTGATCAACCGGTTTTTGCAGAACGAGTTTGTTTTGGAGCCCTTCTTTTTCAATAAAATCAGTTACTTCTTTTTTCAGTTCTCCTTCACCGATTATTTTCCATTGCCAGCCAGGATGTGAATGCAAAACCAATCCGGCGGCCTGCAACAAATATCCAATTCCTTTTATGGTCGCCAACCTGGCAACAGTAAGGATGGTCTTGTTTTGTAAACCGGATGCGTTGTCAGGGCGGTCAACAAAGTTGGGAATGACGGTGACTTTATCATTAACCGGCCTGAATAATTTTTTTTCATCCTCGTTCAGGCAAACTATTTTATCCAATTTCGGGTAAGTGAGCCGGAATAATTTTGTCCAGAACCTATTTTTAATATTTACGCTGAAATGGGTATGCTCCCAGGATACGATCTTTGTTCCCCTCCCGGGTCTGCATAAGATGGCTGAAATTGCATAAGGATATTCTGTACAGATCACTACAGAGGGTTTCAGTTTTCTCAGCGTTCTTCTCAGCGTTTGTATATCACGCAGCATTTTTATTTTCCGGCTGATCATATTCCCTTTCGGCGTGATGCCGAAATTTAATGGAAGTTGAATGATGCGGACTTTGTCATGAAACGGGTAAAACGATTCTACTGTATCGGCGAGTATTATCAATGTTATTTGCTCTCCTTTTTCCGCAAAAAGGCTGGCGGTGTTGGCCATGATCTTTTCGTAGCCTCCAAATGCATTGAGGTAAGAACAAAGCAGAACGATATTGTTGGAGCTGGCCAGTGATTATAATTTTTCAGCAAGTTTAAATAAAAATCGTTTGAACCGGGTGCGGATGCGCAGTTTGTGTTTTATTGAATATATTGATGAATTATATTTTGCCGGATCAAATTCATTAAAATCTTTTAACAGATCTAAATTTTCGTCCTGTAAAGCTTTAATGTATTCATCAAGATAGGGATGTAATAATTTGTCATTTTTGTTCAATATATTAATAATGGTGTCTTTCGTAAAATGAATAAACACAGGTTCAAATGTTTTATTTATCAATAATTTCCCATCAATCATTTCTCTTTTACTGGAGTCAATATTCCAGGAAGCCAGGTTACAACCCGGGTGCCGTAATATCTCTGTGCCGGGGAATTCAAGCGGTAAGATGTCTAAATATTTTTGGTCATCATAAATGCCTAGTTCAGGTTGCCTGTCTATTTTGTAATGACAAACACCAGCCCACCAAAGCAAAGCCGGCAGTCCTTTTTTATTAGCAGCTATAAATCCTGCATTAAAAAGACCATTACGCATAATAGAAAATAATCCGTCTTCAAACTGAAAAACATTAATATTGTTCCAATGCGGTGTTAATAGAACAGAAGCTGAATCTAATTGACTAAAAATAAAATCGAAGTTTCCTATAAAAAAAATATCGGGATCTGTGAAA
>JBGPKR010000016.1:0-37232 GCA_041486045.1 Chitinophagaceae bacterium
GACATGATCCGCCGGGGTATCGGCAGTGACGATAGAATCGGCAAACGGTTCTTATTCCCGGGTATTGGTTATGGCGGTAGTTGTTTCCCCAAAGACGTTCAGGCGCTGGTAAGATCAGCCAAAGAAGCAAACTATGATTTTGAAATACTGAATGCGGTGATGAAAGTGAATGAAGACCAGAAGCTGCACCTTATACCGGGTATCAGGAAATATTTTAACAATAACCTCAAAGGAAAGCGTTTTGCCTTGTGGGGCCTGGCCTTTAAACCCAATACAGACGACATAAGGGAGGCGCCGGCTTTATATATTATTGAGGCATTGACAAAAGAAGGAGCCGGCATCTCCGCATTTGACCCGGAAGCCATGAAAAATGTGAAAGAAGTGGTTGGTAATAAAATTGAATACGCAGAAAGTCAGTATGCCGCCCTTAAAGGTGCCGATGCATTGATCATTGCAACGGAGTGGAACGAATTCCGGACACCCGACTTTTCAAAAATTGCTGCCACCCTGAAAAACAAAGCTATTTTTGATGGCCGGAATTTATTTGACCTGGCCACCATAAAACAACTGGGTTTTCATTATGAAAGCGTAGGCAGGGCCATTGTAAATTAATATCGCATGCAGTCAAAAAAAGTACTCATTACCGGGGCAGCCGGTTTCCTTGGCTCACATCTTTGTGACCGCTTTATCAGGGAAGGCTATCATGTAATTGGCATGGATAATCTTATAACCGGCGATCTGAAAAACATTCAGCACCTGTTCAAACTGGAAAAATTTGAATTTTATCATCATGATATAACAAAATTCATTCATATCCCCGGCCCTTTGGATTATATCCTTCACTTCGCTTCCCCGGCCAGCCCGATTGATTATTTAAAAATTCCCATTCAAACATTAAAGGTGGGGGCGATGGGTACGCATAATTGCCTGGGACTTGCTAAAGCAAAAGGGGCAAGGATGCTGGTGGCAAGCACCAGCGAAGTATATGGCGACCCGCAGGTGCATCCGCAAACGGAAGAATATTGGGGGAATGTGAACCCTGTTGGCCCGCGGGGTGTATATGATGAGGCTAAAAGATTTATGGAATCCATTACAATGGCCTATCATACATTTCATGGGGTTGATACCAGGATCGTCCGCATTTTTAATACCTATGGTCCGAGGATGAGATTAAATGATGGGCGGGCTTTACCTGCTTTTATCGGGCAGGCATTGCGTGGCGAAGACCTGACTGTATTTGGCGATGGTTCACAGACCCGGAGCTTTTGTTATGTGGACGATCTGATCGAAGGTATTTACAGGTTGTTACTGAGTGATTATATCATGCCAATGAACATTGGTAACCCTAATGAAATTTCCCTGAAAGAATTTGCTGAAGAAATACTGGAATTGACGGGCAATAAAGTAAAGATCATTTACAAGCCATTGCCGGTTGATGACCCGAAACAACGGCAGCCGGATATAACCAAAGCGAAAGACATTTTAGGATGGGAACCAAAACTGAGCCGTAAAGACGGATTGAAAATTACGTATGATTATTTTAAGTCATTGCCAAAAGAAGAACTGTCGAAATTGCCTAAAGAGTTTATAAGCCAAAAATAAAATTTACAATCAAAGTATGTACAAAGAATTAGTTGATAAAAAGGCGAAACTGGCGGTCATCGGGTTGGGTTATGTGGGATTGCCGATCGCCCTGGAGTTTGCCCGGAAAATATCCGTGATAGGATTTGACATTAACCCCAAAAGAGTGGAAATGATGAAGCAGGGTATTGACCCGAGTAATGAAATGGAAGCAAAAGATTTTGAAGGCTGCGATATTTCTTTTACTGATTCACTGGATGTATTAAGAAAAGCGAGTTTTTTCATTGTGGCTGTTCCTACTCCCGTTGATGAACATAATGTACCTGACCTTATGCCGGTTAAAAAAGCTTCTGAGACGATTGGTAAAGTGATAAAGAAAGGAGATTATGTGGTTTTCGAATCGACCGTGTACCCCGGTTGCACCGAAGAAGATTGCCTGCCGGTCATTGAAAAATTATCGGGGTTAAAAAATGTAACGGATTTCAAATCGGGCTACTCACCGGAAAGAATAAACCCCGGTGATAAAACACATACCCTGTCAAAAATCATCAAAGTCGTTTCCGGCTGCGATGCAGCATCGCTGGATGAAATTGCCAAAGTATATGAGCTGGTGGTAGCAGCCGGTGTACACAGGGCCTCTTCCATCAAAGTAGCAGAAGCTGCAAAAATTATTGAGAACACACAGCGGGACCTGAATATTGCATTGATGAATGAGCTGTCAATAATTTTTGATAAGATTGGCATTAATACTTTCGAAGTGCTGGAAGCTGCAGGAACCAAATGGAATTTTTTAAAGTTTCAACCGGGCCTGGTAGGTGGCCATTGTATAGGAGTGGATCCCTATTACCTCACCTATAAAGCCAAAGAACTGGGTTACCATTCCGAAGTGATATTGGCCGGCCGCAATATCAATGACAACATGGCTAAGTATGTGGCCAAAAAAGTCATTCAGCATATCATCAAAAACAACGGCGACGTAAAATCATCCAAAGTGCTTATCAAGGGGGCCACTTTTAAAGAAAATGTGAGTGATATCCGGAATTCAAAAGTAAGTGATGTGGTAAATGCATTGAAAGAGTATTACGTAAATGTGGATGTGGAAGATCCCCATGCTAATTCGGATGAACTGAAGCATGAATACGGATTTGGCCTGGCGGAAAAAACCGGCAATGATTATGATGCAGTCATCATTACGGTACCGCATACAGATTACCTGGAGCATGATGACAATTACTTTGCAGGGATCACTAAATCACATGGTCTCGTGGCAGACCTGAAGGGAATTTACCGGAATAAGATCTTCAACAGAACTTACTGGAGTTTATAATATGCCATTTCATAAAACTGATATATCAGGGCTGCTTGTTTTTGAACCTAAAGTGTTTGAAGACAGCCGCGGTTATTTTTTTGAATCCTATAATGAAAAAATATTCCGGGAATCCGGTATTGATTTTCGTTGGGTACAGGATAACCAGTCATCCTCCCTGTACGGGGTCATCCGCGGACTTCATTACCAATTGCCGCCTTATGAACAGTCTAAATTAGTAAGAGTACTAAGGGGTAAGATTTTAGATGTGGTGCTGGATATCCGCAAAGGCTCGCCAACTTTCGGCATGAGTTATTGTAAAGTGCTGTCGGCAAAAAACAAAAATCAATTATTTATTCCAAAGGGCTTTGCGCATGGTTTTTCTGTACTGAGTGAGAAAGCCGAAGTATTGTATAAATGTGACCAGTATTATAACAAAGAAAGCGAGGCCGGGATTATTTATAATGATCCTGAATTGGATATTGACTGGAGGATACCCGCTGAAGATGCCATAATTTCTGATAAAGACAAACTGCTTCCATCATTGAGAGAATGTAATAATACTTTTGTTTACCCATAACGCTTCTTGAATGGATGAATCCAAACATCCCCCGGCAGCCGGCGGGGCGGGGAGCAAAATACTGGTTACCGGTTCTAACGGGCAGTTAGGAAAAGAACTGAAAAAAATAAGTGGATCATTCCCACAATTCAATTTCATTTTTTTGTCAAGGGAAGATCTTCCCATTCATCATTTTGAAATGGTCAGGCATTGTTTCAAAATTTATCAGCCACAATATTTAATAAACTGCGCTGCTTATACGGCCGTTGACAGGGCAGAATCAGAAAAGGATTTAGCTTTCCAGGTAAATGGAGAAGCGGTAGGAGTGTTGGCTGCTATTTGCAAAGAAAATCATACTCAGTTCATACATATCTCTACGGATTATGTTTTTGATGGAACAGCAACAACTCCTTACAGGGAAGATTCACCCACCAATCCCCAAAGCGTTTACGGGGCTTCCAAATTAGAAGGGGAGAAGCAGGCTTTGCAATTCAATCCGGATTCCGTTATTATCCGCACATCATGGTTGTATTCAGAATTCGGAAAAAATTTTGTAAAAACCATGCTGAAGCTGTTGAAGGAAAAACAGGAAATAAGTGTCGTGAATGACCAGGTTGGCTCGCCTACTTATGCTTTTGATTTAGCAGAAGTAATTATGCAGATCCTTTCTTCCAAACAATGGCAGCCTGGTATTTATCATTACAGCAATAAAGGCATTATCAGTTGGTTTGATTTTGCTGTTGCCATAAAAGAATTAACAGGTAGTAACTGTAAAATAAATCCCATTCCCACTTCTCAATATCCAACACTGGCTAAACGCCCTGCTTATTCTGGGCTGGATAAAACGAAAATTCAAAACACATTTGGTATTCAGTTGAAAGACTGGAAAAAAAGCCTTGCTACCTGCCTGGCAAAGCTCTAAACGCTGTTTCCCGCCCATTCCTATATTAAAGCCGGATACATAGCCTGTCCCGCCACTCATTTACTGCTGCTAACCCTGCTATGCTAACTTCAATAGTTTGCATAAAATATTCTACAATGAAGAAGTTTTTATTTCTATTTGGCTGTTCAGTTTGTATAATGAATTTTATAGCTGCCCAAAATGTTGGCATTGGAACTATCACACCCACAGAAAAACTGCATGTGGATAGCGGCAATATTAAAATAGGCAAGCTGGTTTGGAGCGGTGTCAATATTCCCTTTTTAAAATTTGGCGATGGTGAGTATGTTACACTTGGTGAAGAAGAAGCCGATGACAAACTAACCATTCGGGCAAAAGAATTATTCATCAGACCATCTACCGGTTATACTACTGTTCCAATCTCTATTCAAGGCACAAATAATTTTTCCCATTTTTATTTTGGAGCCAATGAAGATACCTATATACGTGGAGGTAAAAATGGCAGCAATGTAAATATAGGAGACATTGGAGGTGGAAGGGTGGGTATTGGTATGAGCAACCCTACAAGGGCAATGTTGGAACAAAATGGCGCAGTAGGTACAACCGCCGCCATTTTTGGCGGAGAAGGTGCAGGTATTTCTTTGCAACGCAACTGGCCGGTGGTTGGATTTAATCATTATTATAATGGCGGGCAAAAAAGCATGGCAAGTGGATGGGCGGGCTACCTGGCATTAAATCAAACCGATGGCAGTCTTTCTTTTGATTCATTTGGAGATTATATTTCAACTGGACCTAATCAGGATATGGGTACACCAACTACACAATTCAGTATAAGCCGTAAAGGCAATGCGTTTTTCAATGGCAATGTATTTATCCGGGACTTTAGTGGCGGTGCACCAGCATTAACAGTAAGAACCAGATATGTAACCCTTGGTGCTTCTAACATGGGTATTCGTTTTGAACGAGAAATTAATGGTGGTGCTAATATTTATCCATGGAATATATGGGGGGAAGGTGCTTTCTATTTTGCCTACAACGGAACATGGGTTTCAAATATCAGTTCTGCAGACGGTGCATACTTCTACATTTCCGACATAAGAATGAAGAAAGATATTGCAAATATTCAGAACAATACCTTAAAAAAAATTATGGCGTTAAGGCCGGTTAATTACTTAATGAAAAAAGAAGCAGATGGGAGTAAAAATCATATAGGCTTTATCTCGCAGGAAGTAGAAAAAATCTATCCTGAAGTGGTGCAGGAAACAAACGGAATTAAAACTATGAATTACACCGGACTCATCCCCATCCTCACCAAAGGCATACAGGAACAGCAGCAGCAGATAGAAACCCTGCAAAGGGATAATGCTGATATAAAAAAAGAGTTACAGGAACTTAAAAGACTAATTCTTTCAAAAAATTAAAATCATTCTATGAAGAGTGTAATTTTTCTTTTTGCCATTTTATGTTTAATAAATGATATAAAAGCCCAAAACGTAGGTATTGGTACCAGCACACCCAATTCAAGTGCGCAATTAGACATCAGCAGCACCACAAAAGGTGTTTTAATCCCCCGTGTTACCACGGCACAGATGAATGCAATAGTAACTCCTGCCAAAGGCCTGATGGTATTGGATACATTAACCAACCAGTTGATGGTGAATATGGGGACTGCTATTGTGCCCAACTGGCAAAGTGTGGTTACAGGCAGCGGATGGAAATTAAATGGCAACAGCGGTACAGACACGTCTGAAATTTTTTTGGGAACCACTGATAACATGCCCTTACAATTAAGAGTAAATAATAATAAGGTAGGATTATTTACAAATGAAAGCATCTTCCTGGGAAAAGGAGCCGGAAATCTTACCACTGCTTCAGGAGTAATCGCTATTGGCCGGGCAGCACTTGCCAATAATACAGACCGGGTTGCGGTGACTGCAATTGGAGACAGCGCCTTGTTTAAAAACGGGATCGGCGCATCTGGAAATACGGATGGAAATTTTAATACTGCGGTTGGTACACAAGCACTGAAAAACAACACAACCGGGTATGATAATGTTTCCGTCGGTGATTATTCTATGTACCGCAATACAAGCGGGATTGATAATACAGCAATGGGCTCTAATGCACTCGGGGACAATCTAACCGGTAGCCAAAATACAGCCATTGGTTCTGCTTCACTTACATTCAATAATTCCGGTACAAACAATGTAGCAGTGGGTTTTGCGGCGATGCGGAACGATACATCGGGCAGCAACAATGTGGCATTGGGTTTTTTCTCTTTATTTAAAAATAAGAACGGTTACAGCAATGTGGCCATTGGTTCATGGGCCATGTATAATCATACTAATATCAGTAATACGGTGGCTATCGGTGACAGCGCTTTGTTCAACAATAATGGAAATCAAAATACTGCCATTGGTTCAAAGGCACTCTATTTAAATACATCAGGTGCCGGTAATACAGCAACTGGCTTTCGTGCATTAAGTGCAAATGCCACGGGTTTTTATAATACTGCTTACGGAAACTCTTCTCTTCAAAATTCAACTGGCTCAGATAACACGGCAATTGGTAATGGCTCACTTTATTCAAACCTGACAGGTAATAGTAACACTGCCGGGGGTACTAATTCACTTTACGCTAATACAACAGCTGACTGGAACACTGCCTATGGTCAAGGTTCACTTAGGTCCAACACAACCGGAAGTGATAACACAGCGAATGGCAGTGGTGCAATGTATTTCAGCAGCACCGGCTCAAACAATGTGGCAAACGGTAGTGCAACACTTTTTCTCAATGCCACGGGCTCAGGTAATACTGCTAATGGGTATTATTCTCTTTTCAACAATACTACCGGGTATAGTAATGTAGCTGTAGGTATCCGGGCACTGCTCAGTAACAATAGCGGCAGTAATTTAGTGGCCATTGGCGATTCGGCTTTATTTAGCCAAAACGGAGGAACAGGTCAAAATACGGCTGTAGGTTCCAAAGCTTTGTTTACTAATACAACCGGCACAGGTAATACAGCAACCGGCTATCAATCATTATATGCCAATACCACCGGTTTTTACAATACAGCTACAGGCCTCTCCGCTTTATATTCGAATACTTTGGGTTTTTTTAATACCGCTACAGGTAATGCGGCTTTATATTATAACACAACTGGTGCTGGAAATACTGCAAACGGAAACTCTTCTCTCCAAAATACGACTACGGGTTCGGATAATTCAGCCACTGGAGATGCATCCCTGTATTCCAATACTACAGGTTCTAATAACACGGCAATTGGTAAATGGGCTTTAAATCAAAACACAACAGGATATAGCAATGTGGCAATAGGTACAAGAGCCCTGTTTGGAAACAATACTGGCACTAATCTGGTGGCAATTGGTGATTCCGCTTTATTTAATCAAAATGGAAGTTGGGGGGAAAATACAGCGATAGGTTCCAAAAGCATGTTAAACAATACAACGGGTACTGACAATACCGCTACTGGTTTTCATGCTATGATTTCAAATAATACCGGTGCAGACAATGCTGCATACGGCGTCAACTCACTTTCTTCAAATACCATTGGTTTAAATAACACTTCAATGGGATCCAGTTCACTCCAGTCAAATCAAAACGGCAATTATAACACAACTATTGGTTTTGTTGCAGCGTTATATAATACCTCGGGTTCTTATAATACCGCATTGGGTGATAATGCAATGACGGGAAATACCACGGGCAACTGGAATACTTGTATTGGGGACCATGCTAATGTAAATGCTCTTAACCTGGACGGCGCCATGGCGCTTGGTACCGGTGCTATAACAAATGCAAGTAATAAAATCGTCATCGGTGCAGCCCTCCCCGGTACTATCGTCATCGGAGGTTATGCCAACTGGAGCAATTTCAGTGACGGTCGCTTTAAAACCAATATCCGGGATGATGTTCCCGGTTTAAGTTTTATTACACAGTTAAAACCGGTTACGTATAATATTGATACCAAAAAACTGGATTTATTTCTTACACAAAATATGCCCGACAGTATTGCCAAACATTATATAAAAGCCAATGAAACATATGAAAAGAGTCAACAGTTCAGGTATACCGGTTTTATAGCCCAGGATGTGGAAAAACTTGCCAATGATCTGGGCTGGAAATTTGATGGTGTAAATGCACCAAAGAACCCGGGCGATAATTACAGCATTGCCTACAGCCAGTTTGTAATGCCGCTGGTAAAATCAGTACAGGAACAACAACAACAAATAGAAGCCCTGCAAAAAGAAAATACTGATTTAAAACAAAGGGTTGAAAAATTAGAAAAATTGCTGATGAATAAATAAATAACCACCCGGCCTTTTTGTATATTACAACGAACCAAATAAACTGTATTGATATCCCGGCTGATAATAGTATCTGTGCTTTCATTGTTTATTTCTGCGAAACATGTTGCAGGCCAGGATTTTCCTGACTTGCAGTTTGAACATATTACAGTCAAAGAAGGCCTTAGCAGCAATCGTACCACCAGCGTAGCAGAAGATAAACAGGGGTTTATCTGGATCGGTACCAGTAATGGGCTCAACCGCTATGATGGCTATCGCTTTAAACAGTATTATCACAGCGAAACTGACAGCAATACACTGGTGAATAATGACGTGCAGCGGTTGTATTGTGACAGCAGAGGAAGAATTTGGATCAGTACGGAAGATGGGGTGAGTTGTTTTTTACCCCTGCAGGGCAGGTTTATTAATTTCAGTTCAAAATTCAATTCCCCTTACAAGCTGAAGAATAACAGCAGCGTTGGTGTGTACGAGGATGAAAGCGGAATGATATGGCTGTTCAACCAGCGGGACGTTATTTACAAAGTGCTTGATAATTTTACATTACAGGAGATCAAAGTTAATATCCCGGTTTTTTTGATGGATAACCAGCCGATGCTGGGTTATGATAATATCTTCAGGGACAAAAACGGGAAGGAATGGGCTTTTAAGGCCAACAGGATCTATAGCCTGGACAAAATAACCAAACAGCCGGACAAGATTTTTGATTTTTCTGCTATCATAAAAAATTTTGTACTGAAAATATGCCAGGATCAAAGCAATAATTATTTTGTAATCACTTATGGCAACGGGATGTTGCAGTTTTTACCTGCAGAAAACATACTAAAGCCACTTCCTTCAATTTCCGGCAGAATATGTTCTGATATTACTGAGTGGGATTTCAAAAATGAAAAATGGCTGATTGCGTTAGAAGCTAAGTCAGGATTATTTCTTCTGGATAAAACACATACAAGGTCCAGGAAATATGGTTTCACCCCTGCAGACCCATCCTCACTTCATGGTAATCTTCTGAGCCAGGCGTTTATTGATAAAAAAAGCAATCTGTGGATCGCATCGGATGGCGGGATCAACAAGGTCAATAAAGAACAGAATATTTTTGAAATAATTCCTGTCACTGATCCCGGTACGGTCAATTACCAGTTTGATAGGACCGGACCCGTTTATAGTTTTTTTGAGACAGGGAACAGTATATGGCTTTCGAAAAGGTTTATTTCAACATTTGAGTATGATACAGCTTTTCACCTGCTCGGTTTTTATAGTGGTTTTTTACCTCTTACCGGTTCATTGTCTTCCCCAAATTCAGGATGGGCATATTATTTTTATCAGAAAGGGAATGAATTATATATTACGACCGATACCGGGTTGATTATTTATGACAGGGATAAAAGAACTTCCCGCCTATATTTCCCTGATGAGTTCAAAACAGGTATCGGTCTCCGTACTATTGTTGAGTTTGGTGAAAATGAGATCTTAATACGTTCATTCAGTGAAGGGCTTTTTGTCTTCAATACAAAGGAGAAAAAATTCACAAAGCGATTTACGAATGATGATCTCTGCAAAGGCTGCCCGGCATTACGGTCAAGTTATTTGTTCCGGACAAAGCGAAACGAAATATTTCTCAGCACTTCTATGGCATCGAATGGCCTTTTAAAATTTGATGCCGTTACCGGAAGCTTTAAGACAGTAAAGCCCGTGAATGACAGCCATAATGTAATGCAGGCAAATGACCTGTATGGAATGGATGAAGACAAAGACGGAAAATTATGGATCACAGGCAAGTCGGGTCTGTTTGTTTATGATCCGTCAACAAATAGTATACTCGGCCAGCATAATGAAAATGGCCAGATGGGTGGACTGGCAAGGATTTGTTTTGATAATACCGGCAATGCATGGGCAAGCGGAAGTTCCGGTGTCTGGTGTTATATCATGGCCCGGAAAAAATGGATAAGTTTTAACTGGCAGGACGGTTTGCCGGGAAATGATTTCGAAGGTGTGATAGCCAAAAGGCCAAATGGTGATATTGTGGCCGGCCTCGAAGGAGCTATAGCCGTTTTTCATCCGGATAGGTTAACGGAAAATAGAGAAGGCTACCCGGTAGTCATAACAGATGCTGTTGTTGGCGATTCCTCCTTCTCATTTCCGCTTGAAAATTCAGGTACAAAAAAATTGGAACTCAGTCCCGGGCAGAATTCTTTTTCAGTGGACTTTGCGGCGCTTAATTACCTGAGTCCTGCTTCCAGCCGGTATTATTATAAATTATCTCCGTTGATGAAAGACTTTCAGCTGAACAATAATGGCCATATCAATTTTAACGGATTAAAACCGGGGACTTATACCCTGTATGT
Organism: Chitinophagaceae bacterium; assembly: GCA_041486045.1. Classification (GTDB taxonomy): domain Bacteria; phylum Bacteroidota; class Bacteroidia; order Chitinophagales; family Chitinophagaceae; genus JJ008. The sequence goes on from JBGPKR010000016.1 coordinate 11,018, forward strand.
AAGAGCAGGTGATAAAGCAGGGAATATTTTTGAGAACGAGGAGGCTTTAGTGGTATATATCAAACCCGGATGGTTTCAGACGGGCTGGTTTAAGATCCTCGTTGCAATTGCGTTGGCTTCCATTATTTTTTACTTTGAGCGAAGAAGGATATTTGTTATAAAGAAAGAAGCATCCTTCCGGCAAAAAATAGCTGAAACAGAAATGCAGGCCCTGAGGGCACAGATGAACCCGCATTTTATTTTCAACAGCCTGAACAGTATTGAGAATTTTATTATGCTGAATGAAAAAAGGCTGGCCAGCGACTATCTCAATAAATTTTCAATCCTGATCAGGAGCATCCTTGACAGCAGCCGGAACGAAATGGTGCCGCTGGTAAAAGATATGGAGACATTAAAATTATATGTGGAACTGGAACAACTCCGGTTTAATAATAAATTCAGCTACCAGTCAAATGTGGATCCTCAACTGCTTAATGGGGATTATAAAGTGCCATCTTTGCTTATTCAACCCTATATCGAAAATGCCATTGTGCATGGTATTGCCCATAGTGATAAAAATGACCTGAAGATTTCAATAAAAGCAGAGCTGGAAAATGACAAAATAAAATACACTATCCTTGACAACGGGATCGGCCGCAAAAAGGCTGCTGAATATAACCGGCAAAATAAACCGGGACATAAAAGTGTCGGGCTCATGATAACCGCTGAACGCATTGCCCATTTTAATAAGCAATCCACTACCAACGGCTCTGTCCGCATCACCGATCTGTCAGAGAATAATTCGCCTGCCGGAACAAAGGTGGAAATCATTTTAAATGCAAACTGATCATGGATAAACTTAAAGCTGTACTGGTAGATGATGAGCGGAGCAGCCTGCAAAACTTGCAGCAAAAGCTGACAGAATTTTGCCCTGATATTTCTATCATAGCAGCAGCAGAAAAACCGGAGGAGGCTATTCTGTTAATCCGCCAGCATAAACCCGATGTAATTTTCCTGGATATTGAAATGCCCCGTATGAGTGGATTGCGGATGCTGGAGCAATTAACCGATTATTCCGGTGAAATAATTTTTACCACTGCTTATAATCATTATGCCGTGGATGCTATCCGCATGAGCGCTTTTGATTACCTGGTAAAACCGGTTTCTATTACAGAATTGCAAAATGCAATAGCCCGTCTTGTCAAGTATAAACAGAGTGAAACAAAAGAAAGGCTGGATATCCTGCGGCAATCACTTTCTGAAAGTAAAAGCCAGGAAGATAAAATTGCTGTGCCAACCGGTGAGGGGATAGAATTTATACGCATAAAAAATATTATTCATATTGAATCCAGTTCAAATTATTCCAAAATATTTTTAGCAGAGGGTAAAAATATGCTGGTAACAAAACTGCTGAAAGATTTTGAAGATATATTGCTGCCGTACAAATTTTACCGGGTTCATAATTCACATCTCATTAATCTCTCTTATATAAAAAAGTACATCCGGGGCGATGGTGGACAGGTGGTGATGCAGGATGATACGTATATTGATGTGGCCAGAAGAAAGAAAGAAGAATTTCTTCGTCTAATTTCCGGCTGAGAAAATTTTAATAATTAACTACCAAGTTTTACCGCCGTATTCAGCCTCTCCGCCACATTATCCCAATTCAGGATGCCGAAAAGATTATCCACGAAATCACTCCGCTTATTACGGAACTTAAGATAGTAAGCATGTTCCCATACATCAAGTACCAGCAAAGGAATGACTCCCCACTGTGTCAGTTTTTCATGATTCTCACATTGAAGGATAGTGAGTTTGTCGGAATAAGGCTGGTAACCAAGAATGCCCCAGCCATTCCCGTCCACATCTTTTGAAGTTTTGGCTAAATACATTTTCAGTTTATCATAACTGCCAAAATCCTTTTCAATTCTTTTCAGCAGGGTTCCGGATGGGTCAGACTTTTTATTAGTAAGGTTGGTCCAGAAAATAGTATGCAATACATGCGATGAAAAATGGTAGGATAATTTCTTTGTCCAGTAATCCACGGTCTCTGTGTTGTTTTCATCTAATGATTTACGGATCATCTGTAGATCTTTGTTGGCTCCTTTTACAGCGCCTCCGTGGTGAAAAGTATGATGCAGATAGACAGTTTCTTCATCCATATAAGGCTCCAGGAAATTTTTATTGTATGGCAGGGGTAAGTGAATAAAGTTGCCATCGGCATCGGTTAATTTATCCAGCCCGTTTTCATCATAATGTTGTGCAAGCACAGATGATGTTGGGAGAATACTGGTAGCTGCTAAAATGCCGGTGGCAGAAAGAAATTTTTTTCTGTTCATAAATTAGTTATTTAATAAACGGTTTCAATAATAATCCAGGCAGGGTTGCCGGAATACAACACAAACCTGCTGATTGAGGTGATAACTCAAACCTGTCAGTATCGGCGCCACGGACAATAACTGCCATTTGATGCAATACGGGGTCGTTCAATTACTTTTGTTAAGCGAATTCGTCAGCTTTTTTCTTCATGATTTTTGTTGAATCACGGATCAGCAATTGGGTAGAAAGGACCCTTGTTTCAAAATTGGTCACCGGTCTTTTACTTTCTATCAGTTGCAATAAAAGAGTCATGGCAACTTCTCCCATTTCAAAAGCGGGTTGTTTGATGATGGAAAGAGGCGGGTCAAGCAGATCGGTAAGATCAGTGTTTGAAAAACCGATCAGGCCCATATCATGAGGTACCCTCATCCCTTTTGCTTTTAAAATGCGAAGACAGCCCGTTGTCAGTTTATCAGCCGTTGCAAAAATGGCATCTGGTCCCGGTTTCAGTTTAAATAATTCCTTTGCCACTTCTTCCACTTCAGAAACGATCATTCCTCCATGCTGGCAATATTTGATCAGGGCTTCATTTACTTCAATGCTGCTATCCACTAGAGCTGCCTTATACCCGGCGAGTCTTTCTTTGGTAATTGACAGAAGAGCCGGGTTGGATATGGCGGCAATACGCCGGTAGCCGCAATTAACCAGGTGCATGGTAGCGTCATAAGCTCCCTTATAATTATCCGCAATGACCTTATGTGTTTCAATTTCACTCACTATACGGTCAAAAAAAACGATCGGCAATCCTTTTTGATGCAATTCTTTAAAATAGCTGAAATCTTTTGTTTCAGTTGATATGGAGATGATCAATCCGTCAATGGAACGGGAAGTGAGGTATTGCAGGTTCAGCATTTCCCGGTCAAATGACTCACGGCTCTGGGCAATGATCACATTATACCCGTTATTGTAGGCGATCGATTCTATACCATTAATCACCTGGGAAAAATAACTATTGGCGATCTCACATACAATAACACCGATGGAACGGCTTCTTCTCTCCTTCAGGCTCAGGGCAATGGGATTGGGGTGATAATTGTTTTTTTCTGCATATTCCAGTACCAGTCTTTTGGTTTCGGGGCTTATTTCATAACTGTCTCTCAATGCTCTTGATACGGTGGAAGTAGAAAGGCCGAGTGCTTTAGCAATATCCTTTATGGTAATGGCTTCAAACTTCATATAGCTGACATTTCAGAAGGTTGTCCGGGTTAAAAAACTAAGACTTAAAGTTACAGATTTCCGTCGGGTTACAGGGTCTTTTCCTCCCGGGCCGACTGATAAACCTGGTCATTATAAAACACAGATTCTGCTGATAATTTTTTATCCCTTGAAACATTACAAAAAATATCCGGGCAAGTCATCCTGAATCCTATCTCAACTTCCTCAATATGACATCGTTACCGGGAACGATTGCGTAAAAAAATACACTGAAAATGCACTACTAAATAGAAGTTCTGTGTAGACTTGTTCCCGTTAAGGCAACACAGATTTGAGATTTGACGATTTGTGTTGGTCTCTTTCTATCAAAGAGAATTACTGCTTACATGAAAAGATTGCTTTGCCAGGCTACTTCTGTTATACCCGGACTTGTGCATCCCGCAAAAAGTTCTGCTTTATCTTTTCACTCACCAGTTGTTCTTCTTTTTTCTTCTTTACCCTATTATACTTTCCAAACAAGAATTATTGATAAAACAACTATGTAATATTTACGGCAGCTGCCGCATGATCTTTAAATACTTATTTTTTCAGATTTAATAAAAACTGCATTATGATCAAAATTTTAAAATCGCTCGGGATGTGTTTGCTGGTTCTTGCATTTTGCTCCCAAAATCAATTGCATGCCCAGGGAAGACAAATAACAGGAATTGTTACTACTTCCGAGAATAACCAGCCCGTTGCAGGAGTTACCGTTTCTGTAAAAGGAACCCGGTTCGCAACTACAACGGATAACCAGGGCCGGTTTAAAATTACAGTTGACAATAAAGCCACAACCCTTGTATTTACCAGTGTTTCATTTGTAAGTTATGAAATTGCCATTGGAGATAAATCAACAATTGATGTGGTATTACAGCCCGATGCAAAAGCAATGACTGATGTAGTAGTTATCGGTTACCAGTCAGTAAGAAGAAAGGATCTGCTGGCATCGGTATCATCAGTAAGTGCCCGTGACCTGAAAGATATTCCGATTAATTCTGCCGCAGAAGCTTTGAACGGAAGATTGGCCGGAGTAACTGCCACTACAGCAGAAGGTTCTCCGGATGCGGATATAAGGATCAGGGTTCGTGGCGGTATGTCCATCACCGGGGATAATTCACCTTTGTTCATAGTAGATGGTGTGCAGGTGGAAAATGGTCTGTCAACAATCTCACCGCAAGACATACAATCTATAGATGTTTTAAAAGATGCTGCAGCCACTGCTATTTATGGCGCCAGGGGTGCCAACGGGGTTATAGTAATTACAACAAAAAGCGGAAAGCCCGGGAAACTTGTTCTTACTTATAATGGTTTTGTTGGTGTAAAAATGCTTGCACGGGAATTAAAGGTATTAAGCCCATATGATTTTTTAGTATATCAATCGGAGAGATCAAGGGGAAGTAGTGTTGACAGCATCGCTTTTGCAAAAAATTTTGGTACTACCTGGGATACTCTCCAAAATTATAAAAATATTGAAACTCTTGATTGGCAGGATGAAGTGTTTGGCAGAACCGGGATTGCAACAACACATAACATCTCAGGATCCGGAGGAACTAATAAAGCAACATACAGTTTTGGCTATGCCTATAATAATGAAAAGGCAATTGTTATTAACTCGAATTACAAAAGGCATCTGTTTAATGTAAAAGGTGATTATAAAATAACCAAAAACCTGAAAGTTGGTGTGGGTGGCAGATACACTTTTCAGGACGTTTTGGGGGCCGGTGTTTCAGACACAAAAGGCACTACCTATAACAGGCTTCGCAATGCGGTAAAGTACAGGCCCTTTTTGTCCGCTAATCAGGATATTGAGGCTTCTGACCCACTGAATGAAACCAATGTAGGTAATGGATTGAACCTGTATAATCCGATAGCTTTAGCTAATTCTGAATACAGGAGAAAAACAACAAATGCCTATAATGTAACAGCATTTCTTTCTTACAACATTACAAAGAACCTCAGTTTTAAATCAACCGTAGGGTATGATTATAATAAAATGACCGACCGGCAATTTTTCGATTCTCTTACGCCCTATTCCATCATCCAGGGAGCAAGAAAACCAATTGCGAGCCTGGATACTACTGCAAAGACAACACTGACCAACTCCAATGTATTAACTTACTCGGTTAAAGGCTTTAAGAAAATACATGATTTTGATGTTCTCGTAGGAGAAGAAACCTATGATCTTAAAACAACCATTCAGTCAGATCTATACAGGGACTATCCGCTTTTAACGTCTCCGCAAACAGCCTTCAAACAAACTAACCTGGGGACTCCTTTTACAGGTTATCCAAAACTTGGTAAATCAAGATACACCAGTCTTTCTTTTTTCGGCCGCATCAATTATACCCTGCTCAGCCGGTACCTGTTCTCTTTCGACATAAGAGCTGATGGCGCATCAAAATTTATTCCCGGCAAACAGTGGGGTTATTTCCCCGCTGGTTCTTTTGCATGGAGGGTAAAGAATGAGAAATTTTTGAAAAATGCAGACTTCATCCGTGACCTTAAATTCAGAGTTGGTTTCGGTACTGTCGGAAACAACCGTATTGCTGATTATCTTTTCCTGACTACATTCAGAAATGATGGCACTTATTATTACGGACTTAACAACCAGGCCATTCTTGCTTACTATTCAGGGGCCCTGGTAAACGAGAATTTAAAATGGGAATCAACTGTTAACAGAAACTATGGAGTTGATATCAGCATTTTTAAGGGTCGTCTGGATCTGAGTGTGGATATTTACAGAAATACATCAAAAGATTTATTGCTGAACCCGCCAATTAATCCAACGTTTGGATATACCAGCCAATTACAGAATATTGGTAAAACGTTAAATAAGGGAGTTGAAATACAGTTAAACACTACTTTGTTGAAAAAACCAAACAACCTTAGCTGGACTGCCAATTTCAATATTTCATTTAATAAAAATAAAATCCTGGCATTGGGAGTAAACCAGAAATCATTCTTCCCTGCCGCAAGCTGGGGTGTTTCCGGGCAACCGACGGATTACATTGAAAGAGTGGGTGATCCTGTAGGCGCTATATGGGGATTAGTAACTGCGGGATTTTATAAAACAGATGACTTTAACTACAATGCAGGTACAGGAGTTTATACCCTGAAACCCGGTGTTCCTTCAAATACCTCTATCATTGGTACCGTAATGCCAGGTTCAATAAAATTTGCAGATCTGAACAATGATGGCGTAGTAGATATTAACAACGACAGGACAATTATCGGGGACCCTACTCCAAACTGCACAGGTGGTTTAAATCAGCAGTTTACCTGGAAACAGTGGGACCTGAGCCTGTTCATGAATTTTTCAATTGGCAATGACATTTATAACGCCAATAAAATTGAACTTACCAATGGATATTCGAACAACTCAAATTTGCTGGCTATTATGGAAAACAGGTTTAAAGTAGTAACTCCCACCGGACAAACAGCTTTATATATAAATGGTTCAAGCCAGGCAGTGGGTATTGCACCTGATCTTCTTAATGAATTAAATAAAAATGCTACTATCTGGCAACCTTTGAATTCGAAGAATCAAAACTCGGCATTTTTCACACATTCCTGGGCTATAGAAGACGGTTCTTTTTTAAGACTAAACAACGTGTCAATCGGGTACACTCTGCCTGTTAAAAAACTGGCCGGAATGAAAATGAGTAAACTTCGTTTTTATTTTACGGGTAATAACCTGGCCATTATTACAAAATATACAGGTTACGATCCTGAAGTGAGTGTAAGAAATAGCCCGTTAACCCCGGGTCTTGATTATTCAGCTTATCCAAAAAGCCGTAGTTATATTTTCGGAGTAAATGCATCATTCTAAAAAGTACAATTAAAAATTTGCATTATGATTAATAAATATTTTAATAAGCTGACAATAATTACTGCATTATGTGCATTGTTAGCGACGGGTAGTTGCAAAAAATTTCTTGATCAAAAGCCTATAACTGATGTGGATGCTACCATTGTTTTTAAAGATGTCCCCAGCACTTATAAAGCTTTGGCCGGAGTGTACAGCCGGTTGGTGGGCGATCCGGGCTATGGCATTCGTCTTAGCTTGTATTATCCGGTGGATAATGATGAAATGCAGGGACCAACCGGCGTTTCGGATGGCGACAGAAGAGATATTGCCCGGTATCAGGCCACATCCAGTAATCTTCAGATCACCAATCCATTTAACCAGCTGTTCCAGGGGGTTGAATTTGCCAATATCTGCATTGATAATATTCCCAAAATGGATATGTACACAACAGGTACAGACCAGGAAAAGAAAAAATTGCAGAGAATGTATGGTGAAGCCTTAACATTAAGAGCCCAGTTTTATTTAGAAGCCATCAGGAACTGGGGTGATCTTCCGGCACATTTTATCCCCGCTGCAAAACAGATCCTGATTGATCCCTTTCCTGCAAAAACCAGCATGGACACAATATATAATCATCTGCTGGCTGATTTGCAAACAGCTGCAACATTGGTTCCCTGGAAAAGTGAACTGGCATCAATTGGCGATCCATCAGATGAAAGAATTACAAAAGGAGCTGTTAAAGCCTTAAGGGCAAGAATAGCTTTATTCAGGGGTGGTTTTGCTTTGCGCAGCAACGGTACCATGCAACGGGGTTCCGACTATCTTACCTACTATCAAATAGCAAGAACAGAATGTAATGATATAATCAATTCAGGCCAGCATACATTAAATCCCGGTTTCAGGGCTTTATGGAAAGACCAGGTAAATGCACATGCTGTTAATGATCCAAATGCTGAGTTGATGTTCCAGGCCAGTGGTATTGGGTTAGTAGGCGCTGAAGATACCAAGCTTTCCTATTACAACGGGCCTACTGTAAATGCGTTTGGTAATAAAAGTATAAATGTATTGCCCAGTTATTTCTATCTTTTCGATTCAACGGATACAAGAAGGGATGTAACCTGTGCACCTTATAATGTTGCAGCGAATGGCTCTACAAAAATTGCGCAGGCTATCACGGCCATATGCGATGGTAAATACAGAAGGGATTGGATAACTAACCCGGCTATTTCTCCCACCAGTGCGGTGCAGTACATGGGCTTAAAGTGGCAGATAATCCGTTATTCCGATGTACTGCTGATGTTTGCCGAAGCAGAAAATGAAATTAATGGAGGACCCACAGCAGCAACTTATAATGCATTAAATATGGTGAGAAGAAGAGGTTATGGAAAACCGATCAATACTCCTGATGCTACAGTAGACATTCCTGCAGGTCTGTCAAAATCAGATTTCTTCAAAGCTGTTGTAAGAGAAAGGGCATTGGAACTTGGCGGTGAAGGGGTAAGAAAATATGACCTTATCCGCTGGAACTTACTTGGTACAGCTTTGGCTGAATCAAAGGCAAATATGATCAAAATGTCTACGCTTACATCCATGATTAATCCATCCTACATGGCCGGATATCCATCTTATAGCCTGAGCACGACATTGCCTGCATCTATGTATTATTTTTCAAGTACTGTTTCTGATAACAGTAATATGGGTGGACTCTTTTCTAATTCGCTTTATAAAACTGCGCCTGCGGCTACACCAGCGGGCACAACAAAAATTACCTGGTTAAGTAATGCTATTGCAGCGTCAGGCACCAATTCACCAGTGGGCAGGTATGCTACAGGTTTTGTAACAGGTAAAGGGGAATTATTGCCTATACCACAACCGGCCAGGGATGCCAATGCAAACCTGACACAGAACCCTGGTTATTGATAGATTCTTCTCATGTTTGTTTTTAATAGTAAAAAAATAAGGCTGCATTAAAGCAGCCTTATTTTCTTATCAACGTCTGAAATAGGGAAATGAAAAAAATACTAATAATATTAAATGGCCTGTGGGTTTTTTCATTGATGGCTTGTGCCCAGCAAAACAAAACACAGTCGGTGATCTTACCGGATGAGCCGGCCATCGCATTTCCCGGTGCGGAGGGTTTTGGAAAATATACAACCGGGGGAAGGGGCGGAAGAATTTTTATTGTATCCAATCTTAATGATAAAGGCCCGGGCAGTTTCAGGGAAGCGGCCGAAGCAAAAGGAAACCGCATTATTGTTTTTGCTATATCAGGTACTATTCATCTTGAAACAATACTGAATATAAAAGGGAATGTAAGCATCGCCGGCCAATCGGCTCCTGGTGATGGCATTTGCCTGGCTGATAATTCTGTAGGGCTGGGCGGTGATAATATCATTGTACGTTATCTCCGTTTCCGTATGGGTGATAAATATCAGAAAGGCGGCATGATAGATGGCAATGGAGGGGATGATGCCTTTGGCGGTACTCACCGGAAAAATATTATCATTGATCATTGCAGTATGAGCTGGAGCACTGATGAAGTATTTTCAGTTTACGGAGGTGATAGCACCACACTGCAATGGAACCTGATTGCCGAGCCCCTGAATTATTCTTATCATTTTGAAACAGGCGATACTGATTATGAGCGTCATGGATATGGAGCCATCTGGGGCGGTAAGCATTCCTCTTTTCATCATAACCTGTTTGCACATTGCAACAGCCGCAATCCCAGGTTTGACGGGATCCGGAACATTCCTGAAGAGAATTGTGATTTCAGGAATAATGTGATCTATAACTGGGGACATAATAATATGTATGCCGGCGAAGGCGGTAGCTATAATGTTGTCAATAATTATTACAAGTACGGCCCTTCTACCAGCAAAAGTGTAAAATCAAGGATCGCCAATCCATGGAGCAAGCCACCGTCCATTCCTTTCGGTAAATGGTATGTAGATGGAAACTATGTAGATGGCTTCCAGGATGTGACTGAGGATAACTGGAAAGGAGTTGTTCTGGAAAAAGGAGCTTCAAATGATATGGATAAAGTAAAACTGGCTTATCCCTTTCCGGGGCTGGCAGGCATTACTGAAACAGCAAAAGACGCTTACAACTCCGTTTTGCAATTGGTAGGATGTAGTTTTCCTGCAAGGGATACAATGGACCTCCGTATCCTTCGCGATGTAGTGGAGCGTACCGGCAGGTTTGTTGATGTACAGGGTGGCTACCCGCATGGAACAGAATATGAAAAAACAATTAATGCATGGCCTTTCTTAAAATCATTACCTGCGCCTGCCGACAATGATAAGGATGGCATGGCTGATGATTGGGAAGTAAAGAACGGATTGAACCCTGCAGATGCTGCTGATGCATCACAATATAAACTGGATAAGCATTATACCAATATTGAAGTGTATCTTAATAGCCTGGCGAAACAAAAATAAAACCGCATGAAAAAAATATTTTATGCCGGCTGCCTGCTGATTCTTTCTTTTTGTCTGCCCGCAGAAAAAAAGAAAATAAAAATTTTTTTGGCAGGTGATTCTACCATGAGCATTAAAGAGACAAAAGCCTACCCGGAAACAGGCTGGGGAATGCCTTTTGTTTATTTCTGGGATTCAACAGTAATCATAGTAAACCGGGCGAAGAATGGGCGCAGCACCAAAACATTTATCAGTGAGGGTCTGTGGAGATCCATTTATGAGGAGGCCGGTCCCGGTGATTATGTTTTTATCCAGTTTGGGCATAATGACGAATCGAAAGATAAAGGCGAACGTTATGCCACACCCGATACTTTCAGAATGAACCTGGCAAGGTTTGTGGCGGATACAAGAGCTAAGGGAGCTACTCCCATTTTATTGACACCGGTCAGTCGCCGGAAATTTGATACTTCCGGAACAGCGCTTGAAACACATAAAGAGTATTCAGCTTATGTAAAAGAAGTTGCTGCACAAGAAAAAGTTTTATTTATCGATCTTGATACAAAAAGCCGGGAGCTTTATCAGCAGTTTGGAAAAAATGATTCCAAACTGCTTTTTATGCAGTTGAAACCGGGAGAACATCCTAACTACCCGGATGGAAGAGATGATAATACTCATTTTAATGAATTAGGTGCAAGATTGATCGCACAGATCGTTTTGAATGAAATAAAAAACCTGAAGCTGGACGATTTAACGCAACGGATATATGTTCCGGTAAAAAAATAAACGGGCAGTATGAAGCAACTGTTAATAATATTCTTTGGTTGCTTGATTGTTTGTAATAGCTCCGGCCAGTCAATGGCAGGTATCACCGGCAAACCTGATACTTCTTACACTATCTACAGCGCTTACGGGAGTACAAAAAAATCAAACCCCGAAACAAATTTTGTCAGCGGGTTTCATGCTGCTTCCATAACAGAAGAAAAAAACCTGGTCTATTGTATGGCCGGCAACCGTAAACTATTATTGGATGCTTTTTATCCAAAACAAAAGACTAATGCCAGGCGCATCGCTGTAATTATCATCCATGGTGGCGGGTGGCGAAGCGGAAACAGGACATTGCATTACCCGCTGGCGCAACGCCTTGCTGACCTGGGTTATGTATGCTTCACTCCTGAATACAGGCTCTCAACAGAAGCCCTCTATCCTGCTGCGGTTTATGATATTAAGGCTGCCGTCCGGTGGGTAAGAAAAAATGCAGCAAAATTTAATATTGATGCAAACAAGATTGCCATAGCGGGTCATTCTGCCGGGGGCGAACTGGCTGCTATGGCGGGAGCCACAAATAGTAAACTAGGGTTTGAAGGAACAGGCTGCGACAGGAACATTTCAAGTGAAGTGAATGCAGTGGTGGATATTGACGGGTTGCTTGCATTCATTCATCCTGAATCAGGTGAAGGAGACGACAGTAAAAAAATATCTGCTGCTACCAACTGGTTTGGTTTTTCGAAAAGGGATAATCCTGAATTATGGAAACAAGGCTCACCGCTTACTCATATCGGCCCGCATACAGCACCAACATTATTTATCAACAGCAATGTGACAAGGATGCATGCAGGAAGGGATGATTATATTAAGATCATGAATGCGTTTTCTATTTATACGGAAGTAAAAACATTTGATGCGCCACATTCATTTTGCCTGTTCGAACCATGGTTCACCCCTGTACTTCAGACCATAGATCAGTTTTTGAAAAAAACTTTTTCCGGGCAAAAACCACATTCAACAGCAATAATAGTGGCACAGGATGGCAGCGGTGATTACAAAACAGTGCAGGGGGCATTTAATACTGTTCCTTTAAACAACAAAGACCCTTTCATTATTTATATCAGGAACGGGCTGTATAAAGAAAAGCTCCTGCTTGATTCCACAAAAAATTTTGTAACACTTCTTGGTGAAGACAAGTTCAATACGATTCTTACTTATGATGATCATACAGGTAAGGTTTCCCCGAAAGGTGACAGCATTAACACAAGGACCTCCTGGAGTTTCCTTATCCGGGCTGATAATTTTACTGCCAGCAATATAACTTTTCAAAATGATGCGGGTTTTACAGCTGGCCAGGCAGTTGCTGTTGAATCAGATGGAGATAAAACTATCTTTACTAATTGCAGGTTCATCGGCAACCAGGATGTTTTGTTTACCAATAGTGAAAAAAGCAGGCAGTATTATAAGAACTGCTATATAGAAGGAACGACTGATTTCATTTTTGGCTCTGCTACAGTTTGGTTTGAGCAATGCCATATCCACAGCAAAAAGAATTCTCATGTTACAGCTGCTTCCACGCCGGCAGAAAATAAATTCGGCTACATATTTAATGATTGTGTTCTTACAGGCGACACATCACTGCATAATGTATCCCTGGGCCGGCCCTGGCGTCCTTATGCATCGGTAACTTACCTGCACTGTTACATTGGTGAACATATAAAACCGGAAGGCTGGAGCAACTGGAACAATACGGATAATTATAAAACTACCCGGTATGCTGAGTATAACAATTATGGACCCTCAGCAGATCCCGCAAAAAGAGTCAACTGGTCAAAACAACTGACGGAGGAGGAAGCAAAAATTATTACAATAATGAATATTTTTGGTGATTGGGATCCAGGTAAATAATTACGAAATGAAAGTCATTAATACAGCATTATGTTCCTTTGGTATGAGTGGTTGGGTATTCCATGCCCCCTTTTTAAATGTACACCCGGGGTTTAACCTGTATGCCGTATGGGAAAGAACAAAGAACCTGGCGCAGGAAAAATATCCCGGGGTAAAGACATTCCGTTCATTGGATCAATTACTCGCTGATGGAAATATTGAATTGGTCATAGTCAATACGCCAAGTGTCACACATTTTGATTATGCAAAACAAGTTATTGAGGCAGGAAAACATTTGATCGTTGAAAAGCCTTTTACTGCAACAGTGCCACAAGCCAACGAACTGATCGACCTCGCAAAAAAGAAGAACGTCAAACTTTCTGTTTACCAGAACCGCCGTTATGATAGCGATTATAAAACCGTGAAGAAAATATTGGATGAAGGGGCACTCGGTAAGATCATCGATGCCGAGATCCATTATGACCGGTTTACTCCCGAATTAAGTTATAAAGCCCATAAGGAAACTCCCACGCCTGCGGTGGGCAGTGTGTATGATCTCGGCTCACATTTAATTGACCAGGCCTTACAACTCTTTGGAATGCCAGATGCAATATCAGCAGATATTGCGATCAATCGTCCCGGCTCAAAAGTGGATGATTATTTTGACCTGAAATTATTTTATCCTTCTCATCGGGTAACATTGAAATCCAGCTATTATGTAAGAGAAGCTTTGCCGGGATATGTTTTTCACGGAACAAAGGGTTCATTCATCAAAGCCAAAACAGATGTCCAGGAAACAGATCTGCAAGCTCATAAAAAACCGGGAGGCGATGATTGGGGTGTAGAGCCAGAAACACAAAAAGGATTTCTGCATACTGAATCAGGCGGAAAGGTTATAAAAGGATATGTTGATTCAATGCGGGGGAATTATGGAGAGTATTATAACGGTATATATGATGCACTGAGAAATGATAAAGATGTTCCTGTAACAGCCGAAGATGGAATGAAAGTGATAAAAATTATTGAAGCAGCTTTTCAAAGTCACAAAGAGAAAAGAGCGATCACATTATGAAAAAAGGCCTGACCTTATTATTTATCCTTAAGCTAAGTACAGCCATAGCACAGAACATATCCAAAGTTTGGGTGGCGGATAATGGTGATGGCACGTATAAAAACCCAATTATTCATGCTGATTACAGTGACCCCGATGCCATCAGGGTCGGCGATGATTATTATATGGTTTCGTCAAGTTTCAATCATGTCCCCGGCTTACCAATACTTCATTCCAAAGATTTAGTCAACTGGGCATTGATTGGTCATGCATTAAAACAGCAGCCGCCTTATGACCATTTCAGTAAAGTACAGCATGGCTGTGGGGTGTGGGCGCCGGGTTTCCGTTATCACAAAGGGGAATTTTACATCTATTATCCGGACCCTGATTTTGGTATTTATTTGATAAAAGCAAAAAATATAAACGGTCCCTGGAGCGAACCGCTGATGGTAGAAAAAGGCAAGGGATTGATTGACCCCTGTCCTCTATGGGATGATAACGGGAAAGTTTATCTCGTTCATGCATATGCCGGCAGCCGTGCAGGGATCAAAAGTATCATTGTAGTTAAACAAATGAACATAGAAGGAACAAAGACAATTGATGAAGGGGTACTTGTCTATGATGGACACGACACTGATCCAACCATTGAAGGGCCGAAATTTTATAAACACAATGGGTACTATTATATTTTTGCCCCCGCGGGTGGAGTAGCCACAGGCTGGCAAACTGTATTGCGTTCAAAAAATATTTACGGTCCTTATGAAAGAAAGATAGTAATGGACCAGGGGGAAAGCCCAACCAATGGCCCGCACCAGGGAGCATGGGTAACCACGCAAACAGGTGAAGACTGGTTCCTCCACTTCCAGGATAAAGATGCTTATGGGCGGGTTGTTCATCTGCAACCTATGAAATGGATAAATGACTGGCCTGTGATCGGTATTGACAAATCCGGGATTGGCAAAGGCCAGCCGGTACTTGTTCATAAAAAACCAAATGTTGGAAAAGTTTATCCCATTACCACCCCGGCAGAATCAGACGAATTCAATTCAACCGAAATGGGTTTGCAATGGCAATGGCAGGCTAATCCAAAACCATATTGGGCATTCCCATCCAATGGAAAACTGAGATTATTTTCTTCCCGGTTGCCAGACAGTATAAAAAATTACTATGATGTACCCAACCTGCTGATGCAAAAATTTCCGGCCAATGAATTTATGGTAACGGCCAAACTATCCTTCCAACCAGGACTGGATGAAGAAAGGGCCGGGTTGATTATTCACGGAGCTGATTATGCCTTTATATCATTGGTAAAAAAAGCAGATGGCAACTATATTTCCTTCAGTATTTGCAAGGAAGCAGACAAGGGAAAAGCACCAACAGTACAGGATGGGGAAAAGGTAAACAGTGTGGATATTTATTTCAGGGTAAGGGTTACTAAAGGAGCCGTTTGCAGGTTCAGTTATAGCGAAGATGGAAATACATTTAAAACAATTGGAGATGAACTGGTAGCCAAACCAGGCCGTTGGGTGGGGGCTAAAACAGGGTTGTTCTGCACAAGAACTGTACAAACAAATGATTCAGGTTTTGCAGACATCGATTGGTTCAGAATTGAAAAAAATTAATCATGATAAAAAAGACAATCAGTTTTTTCATTGCTGCCTTTTTAATAATTGGTTCCGTTACTGCGCAATCAGCAAAAGAAACAGCTGTTGCTAATGCTGTGGAAAAATTACGTAAGGCAATGGTGGATGGAAATAAAGCGGACCTGGAAAATAGTGTTTCCGATAAACTCAGCTACGGTCATTCCGGCGGACATATTGATGATAAAAAAGAATTTGTTGAGAAACTAACTACGGGCAAGTCAGATTTTGTGACAATGGACTTAACGGAACAAACAATCAGCATTAGTGGCAAGACCGCTATTGTACGCCATAAACTTAGCGCCACTACTAATGATGGCGGTAAACCCGGCGAAGTTCACCTGCTTGTAATGATGGTCTGGCAGAAACAGGGAGGTAAATGGATATTACTGGCCCGCCAGGCGGTTAAGGTTTAGTCCTGAGTCGTTAGTCATTAGCCCTGCCTCTGAAGTATGGTCTTTATATGAGGTTTTTTCCTGAACTAACGACTAAAGACTACCGACTATAGACTGACACCGTTCCCGGTAACGATTGCGTAAATAAAGGGGTGCAATTCGTTGATTAGCAGCTAATATCTGGTTAGACTTGTAAGACCAAAACCGGTTATTTCCGGGTTGATACCGCCAATGAAAAGATTCCTGGTCCTTCTTGCATTTTGCATGCCGTTTCTGGCTATTGCGCAGAACAATAAACTACTTGTTGTCCTGTCGCCAAAGTTTAAAAAAGACACGCTGAGTATTATAAAATATGGCGCAGTTCCTGACGGCAATACATTAAATACAAAAAGTATCAATGCTGCGATTGATGCATTGAATAAAAAAGGCGGTGGCACAGTGTTGGTTCCGGCAGGCTTGTGGTTAACAGGCCCGGTTGTTTTAAAAAGCAACATCAACTTATACCTCGCAACCGGTTCCACTTTACTATTTACAAAAGACTTTGACGAATACCCGTTGGTGAAAGCAAATTGGGAAGGCTTGCCACAGATGAGAAACCAGTCACCCGTTTCTGCAACAGGGGCAACCAATATTGCCATAACCGGGAAAGGGATCATTGATGGCAACGGCGATGCATGGAGGATGGTAAAAAAAGATAAACTAAATGAAACGCAATGGAAGAAATTGGTTAGTTCCGGCGGTGTACTGAGCGATGATAAAAAAACATGGTATCCTTCAGAAAAATCACTGAAAGGTTCTCAACTGCAAAACCCGGGCGTTATCAACCCGGATAAGACGGATGAATTTTATAACAGTATTAAAGACTTTCTGCGCCCCAACCTTGTATTGCTTACAAGCTGTAAAAGAGTTTTGCTCGAAGGCGTTACTTTTCAAAACTCACCTGCCTGGTGCCTGCACCCATTAATGTGTGAAAATCTAACGGTAAGAAATGTTTCCGTTAAAAATCCATGGTATGCACAAAACGGGGACGGCATTGATGCAGAAAGCTGTAAAAATGTATTGATAGAAAATTCTGTGTTTGATGTAGGCGATGATGCGCTGTGTATGAAAAGCGGCCGGGATGCTGAAGGAAGAAAAAGAGGAATGCCCATCGAAAATGTGACGATCCGTGGCTGTACCGTCTATGCTGCACATGGTGGTTTTGTGATCGGCAGTGAAATGAGCGGCGGGGCAAGAAATATTCATGTCAGCAACTGCACTTTCATAGGCACAGACATCGGTCTTCGTTTTAAAACCACCAGGGGGCGCGGTGGTGTAGTGGAAAATATTTTCATCAGCAATATCTACATGAAAGATATTGTCGGCGAGGCTATCTTGTTTGATATGTATTACATGGCGAAGGACCCGATCGCATTAGCCGGTGAAAAAAGAGAGTTGCCCAAAGTAGAATTCAAACCCGTGGATGAAACCACTCCTGTTTTTAAAAATTTTTACGTCAGTAATGTGTACTGCAACGGAGCCGCGACAGCCATTTTCGTTCGTGGCCTGCCGGAGATGCACATAAAAGATATTGTGCTGGAGAACATGGTATTGCAAGCCAATAAAGGATTTGATATACAGGAGGCAAGCGCCATCAGTTTTAAAAATATAAAAATTATCAGCGCTGAAACGAAACCGGTGATTGATGTGGTGCAGAGTGATAAACTGGTATTTGATAATATTACTTATAAAGAGGGTGCAGAATTATTATTTCGTATCAGCGGAGACAGAAGTAATGCCATCAATATAAAAAATATCGATGCTACAAGGGCAAAAGAAAAGATCAGCTATGAATTAGGTGCATCTGAAAAAAGTGTAACAATTAAATGAAGAAATTTTTTACGATAGGATGTTTGTTGCTGACGTTACAAAGCATGGCTCAGCGCCAGAGCCAAAGGACCTACCCTGAGGCAATGGCCGATAGAGTGATGAATACCTGGAAAGATTCATTTGCACTCGATGGAAAGCCGGCAAAATGGACCTATGACATGGGAGTTATCCTGAAAGGATTTGAAGGCCTTTGGTTAAATACAGGAGATGCCAGGTATTACAATTATATCCAGCAGCAAATGGATTTTTTTGTAAAAGAAGATGGTACAATTAAAACATACAAGCAGGATGATTACAATATTGATAATGTAAATAATGGCAAACTGCTCCTCTTGCTTTATCGGGTTACGCTGAAGGATAAATACCTGAAAGCAGCTAACCTGCTGCGGGAGCAGTTGCGACATCATCCAAGAACAAATGAGGGAGGCTTCTGGCACAAAAAAATTTATCCATACCAGATGTGGCTCGATGGATTATACATGGGCGAACCATTTTATGCCGAATATGCCATGCTTGCTCATGAAGACACAGCTTTCAATGATATTGCCAACCAGTTCATCTGGATAGAAAAACATGTACGAGATGCAAAAACAGGCTTGCTCTATCATGCATGGGATGAAAGCAAACAAATGAAATGGGCAAACCCGGTTACCGGCTGTTCACCATTATTCTGGGCAAGGGCGATGGGCTGGTATGGTACGGCGCTGGTCGATGCGCTGGATTATTTTCCGGCAGATCATCCGAAAAGAAAAACATTGATCGATATTCTTAATCGTTTCGTCAATGCAATTGAGAAACAACAGGACAAAGAAACGGGTTTGTGGAAAGATGTGCTTGCATACAATGGCCCGGGAAAAACGAAAAATTATTTTGAGGCTTCTGCCAGTTGCCAGTTCGTGTATGCAGTGGCAAAGGGGGTAAGAAAAGGCTATCTGCCAACTGCAAAAATTTCTATTGCGCAAAAAGGGTATGCCGGTATCATGAAGAAATTCATAAAGTTTGAAAATGGGCAGATGAATTTGGATGGCACCGTAAAAGTTTCCGGTCTTGGCGGTAACCCTTACCGTGACGGAAGTTTTGACTACTACATGAGTGAACCAGTGGTGGTAAACGATCCTAAAGGCATTGGGGCGTTTCTTTTGGCCAGTAATGAAATGGAAATGCAGAAGACATTGTCTGTTGGAAAAGGCAAGACCGTGCTGATGGACAATTATTTCAACCGGGAAACACACGATGATGCTTTTGGAAAGAAAGTTGTGTTTCATTATAAATGGGGGGAAAGGGATAATGGGGGCTTTTCCATGTTGGGTCATATTTTTAATAAATACGGCGTCACAACGAAATGGCTGGATGAGGGACCCTCCGCCGGCAACCTGAAGAATGTGTCTATCTATTTACTGATCGATCCTGACTGGCCGAAAGAAAATAAAACACCGAATTACATTGAACAAAAACATATTGACGCCTTATACAATTATGTAAAGAATGGTGGTGTACTGGTAATGATGGCCAATGACAGCAATAACGTTGAGTTCAAACATTATAATGAGCTGGCGGAGAGATTCGGCATCCACTGGAATGAAAATATGCGGCATGATGTGATCGACAATCATTTTGAGCAGGGAGCATTGCCGGTTGGACCGGGTCATCCCATTTTTAAAAATATAAAGAAGGTTTATATCAAGCAAATATGCACGCAGACGATTGATAAACCGGCTATCAGTCTTTATACAGAGAATGGGGAAGTGCTGATGTCTTTTGCAAGACTTGGTAAGGGAACAGTATTTGCTGTTGGCGATCCCTGGTTTTATAATGAATACGTTGACGGAAGAAAAATACCAGCTGAGTATGAGAACTACCAGGCGGCAGTTGATTTAATTCAGTGGCTGATCAAACAATCGACTATAAAATGAGAAGGATCGCAACGATATTATTTTTATTGGCTTCACTGCAGTTGCTGGCACAGAACCTGCCTGCTCGCCTTCGCATAGCTTCAGCGGAGCAAGGCCGGCAGGCAGGAAAAATTGTTGTGGATGCAGAGGGCAAAGGAGACTTTAAGACCATACAGGCGGCTATTAATAGTTTGCCTGATTCGTCTGCTATCCCCCGGACAATATTCATTAAAAAAGGAACTTACGCCGAAAAACTTTTCATCGAAAAAAACAATATCATCTTTGAAGGAGAAGACAGGGATAAAACGATCATCACACAGGATATTGCCCGTGATGAATGGCGTTGCGATCATCCCGATGACTGGGGTGTGGCCACCATGAATGTGAATGGCAATGATATTACCCTGGAAAACCTGACACTCGCCAATGATTATGGTTTTCATGAAAAAGAAAGCAAGACCATTGATTGCGCCAGTGATACGGTTACGCATAAAAAAACGATAACTAACGGCGGCCACCAGATGGCATTAAGAACGATGAAAGCCACAAGACTCAAAGCTATCCATTGTCATTTCCGGGCCTATGCAGGAGATACGGTGAGCCCGTGGAATACAGTGAACGGAATGTTTTATTTCAAAGATTGCCGGATGGAAGGTGGCGTTGATTTTTATTGTCCACGCGGATGGGCCTGGGCAGAGAATTGTGAATTTACCAGTAATACCGGGCCGGCTGCCATCTGGCATGATGGCTCAGCCAATGAGGATTCAAAAACAGTTTTGATGAACTGTTCTTTTAAAGGCTATGACGGATTCATGCTGGGCCGCTATCACCGGGATGCACAATTTTATCTGATCAATTGTGCCTTTGCAAAAAATATGAAAGACACAGCCATTTACCGTGTGCCGACAACCAATACAATACAATGGGGGCACCGTGTATATTATTATAATTGTCACCGGGAAAGTGGAAATGATTTTAGCTGGTACAGTAATAATCTTCCTGCCGGATTGAAAGAAAGTGATATAACTGTTAACTGGGTTTTTGGCAAACGCTGGAACCCCGCAATAAATTGATTATGCAATTATCCAAAGATGCCTTAGGGCAAATTGCAGCAAAACCGGGATTGACGATACCCGGTGTAAAACTGTTTGAATTGCCTGAAAAGGTTTTACAATTCGGAACAGGTGTCTTGCTGAGGGCCCTGCCGGATTATTTTATTGATAAAGCCAACAGGCAGGGGATCTTCAACGGAAGAGTGGTGGTAGTCAAATCCACTGACAGTGATAGCAGCGCATTTGACAAACAGGATGGTCTTTATACCGTGTGTGTCCGCGGGGTTGAAAATGGAAAAACAATCCAGGAAAATATTATCAACGCCTCTATCAGCCGTGTACTTGGGGCTAAAACGGAATGGAAAAGAATTTTGGAATGTGCCCACAACCCTGAAATGAGGATCATTATTTCCAACACCACAGAAGTAGGGATACAATTGGTGCAGGATGATATAACCAGCGAACCCCCTGTGTCATTTCCGGGCAAATTGCTCGCTTTTTTATATGAAAGATACAAAGCTTTTAACGGAAGTGCCGCCAGCGGAATGGTGATTGTTCCTACTGAATTAATTACAGACAATGGTACTAAGTTAGAAAGTATCGTACTGGAACTGGCCCATCGCAATAACCTGGATTTTAAATTTATCGAGTGGCTGGAGAATAATAATACCTTCTGTAATTCTTTAGTTGACCGCATTGTTCCCGGCAAACCGAACGCTGAAGATGCTGAAAAAATTGAGTCTTCCCTGGGTTACCAGGACGAATTGCTGACCATGAGTGAAGTATTTCGCCTCTGGGCCATTGAAGGCGATGAAAAAATAAGAGAGACATTATCCTTTTGCAAAGCGGATGAAGGGGTTGTTATTACACCGGATATTACTTTGTTCAAAGAGCTCAAACTGCGGTTGCTGAACGGAACACATAGTTTCAATTGCGGGTTGGCATTTTTGTCCGGATTTAATATAACCCGGGAAGCAATAACGGATAAAATATTTTCTGTATTTGCAAAAAACCTGATGCATACTGAAATTGCAAAGGCGATCCCTTATGAAATTGATGCATCGGTGAAAGAAGAGTTTGCCAACCGGGTCTTTGAACGATTCTGTAACCCTTTCATTGACCACCAGTGGCTCAGCATTACTGTTCAATATACTTCCAAGATGAAAATGCGGAATGTTCCATTACTGCTCCATCATTATGATCTTAATGATGCGCCACCGCTTCACATGGCGACTGGATTCGCAGGTTTCCTTTTGTATATGAAAGCAACCCGGAAGGACGGCAAAAAATATTTTGGTGAAAGAAAGGGTCCCGATGGCTATCGGGATGAATATGAAATAAAAGATGATTCGGCTGAGTACTTTTATAATGCATGGAATAATAATTCAGCCGGTAAAGTGGTTGAAGAAGTGATGCAAAACGAGGAGCTTTGGGACACAGATTTAACCAAACTACCCGGTTTTATGCAAACAGTAAAAGAACAATTGCAGGATATGATAACGAATGGTGTATTGCAAACTATTTCACAGCTGGAAGCGAAAAAAGTGACAGCATAAATGAAGCATAAGGTTTTAAAAGTTCATCCAAAGGATAATGTGATCGTCGCATTAACCAATCTCGCAAGGGGAGAAACTGTTTCTTTTGGAGGAACTGATTATTTTTTGCAGGATGATATCCCTGCCAAGCATAAGTTCTTTATGGAGGACATGAAACCCGGCGATGAAGTGATCATGTATGGCGTACTGGTTGGAAAAGCACAGATGAATATTCCAAAAGGCAGCCGCATGACAACGGAGAATATCAAACACGCCGCCGAACCTTATTCATACCGGGATGCAAAATTTGAATGGCATGCTCCTGATGTTTCCAGATTCAAAAACAGGACATTCAATGGCTATCACAGAAGCGATGGGAGAGTGGGTACAGCCAATTACTGGTTATTTATTCCTACCGTTTTTTGTGAGAACAGGAACCTGGATGTCATCCGTGAAGCCATGCAAAATGAACTGGGTTATGCAGTAACGGATAAATATAAATCATACACCCATCAGCTGCTGAATGCTCATAAGAACGGAGAAGCACTTGACAATATCAACCTTACTCCTTCTTTGAACGGTCATAGCCGCCCCTTTAAAAATGTGGATGGGATAAAATTCCTGAATCACCAGGGCGGCTGCGGTGGAATAAGACAGGATGCAGCGATACTAAGTAAGCTATTAGCAGCTTATGCTGATCATCCTAATGTAGGTGGTGTTACTTTGTTAAGTTTAGGCTGCCAGAACCTCCAGGTACTGGACTTTTTAGCTGACTTAAAAAAGCATAACCCCGATTTTAATAAGCCGCTGTATATTTTTGAGCAACAACAGTCTCAAAGCGAAGAGCAACTGATCGCAGATGCTATCCGTAAAACATTTGAAGGGTTAGTTGAAATAAACAAGCTGGAAAGAAAGCCTGCATCACTTGACAAACTATGTATTGGTGTAAAATGCGGCGGCAGTGATGGTTTCAGCGGTATCTCTGCCAATCCCTCTGTTGGTTATTGTTCTGACCTGGTTGTGGCACTAGGCGGAAAAGTGTTGCTGGCTGAATTCCCGGAACTCTGTGGTGTCGAACAGGAATTAATTGACCGTTCAGTTAACGAAGCGACAGCCCAAAAATTCATTCACCTGATGAGAAGCTATGATGAGATCGTTACAAAAGCAGGTTCAAGTTTCTCAATGAATCCTTCACCGGGAAATATTAAAGACGGGTTGATAACCGATGCGATCAAAAGTGCCGGCGCTGCAAAGAAAGGCGGCACTTCTCCCGTTGTTGATGTGCTTGATTATACAGAGCCGGCCACTAAACCCGGATTAAGTTTGGTTTGCACCCCGGGTAATGATGTGGAAGCAACCACCGGTAAAGCAGCCAGCGGAGCTACACTTATACTATTTACTACTGGTTTGGGTACTCCAACCGGTAATCCTGTTTGTCCAACAATTAAAGTGTCAACCAATTCTTCTTTGACAAAAAGAATGAATGATATTATAGATATTGATTGCGGACCGGTGATCGAAGGAGAAAAAACAATTGAACAAATGGGTGAAGCCATCCTGGAGTATTGCATCAAAGCTGCTGGCGGTGAAGTAATACCGAAAGCCGTGCAACTGAACCAGGATGATTTTATTCCGTGGAAACGAGGCGTAAGTTTGTAAAGAAAGTCAAATGAGTCAAATAAGTCACATTACGGTTCGATTTGACCTATTTGACTGGTATGACCTGTATGACCAATAAAACGAATTGTATGAAAAAATTTCTCGATGAAAATTTTCTGCTGACGAATACTACCGCAGAGCGGCTGTATCATGAGTATGCCAAAGACATGCCCATTATTGATTATCACAATCACCTGCCGCCAAATGAAATTGCAGAAGATAAAAACTTTGAAAATATTACCAGGGTATGGCTGAATGGCGATCATTACAAATGGCGGGCTATGCGGGCCAATGGGGTGGAAGAAGCATACATCACCGGTAATAAAACAGATTGGGAAAAATTCAGGGCATGGGCGGCTACTGTTCCCTATACATTAAGAAATCCTTTGTATCACTGGACACACCTCGAGCTGCAAAGGTATTTTGATATAACTGAGGTTTTAAATGCAGACAGCGCTAAAAGGATTTATGATGAATGTTCTGCAAAACTTCAGGCAAAAGAATATAGTGTAAGAGGATTGCTGGAAAAAATGAATGTTAGACTCATTTGCACTACTGATGACCCGGTGGACAACCTGGCATATCACCAGCAAATAGAAAAAGATAACCTGCCTACCGGACAGGCAGGTTGGTCGGTAAAAGTATTGCCGGCTTTTCGCCCTGATAAAGCGATGAACGTAGATGATGTAAATACATTCAACGATTACCTGACTGGTTTGGAAAAAACTGCTGATGTTTCTATCAGCACGTATAATGATTATCTCGCTGCATTAAAAAAACGTCATGATTATTTTGTTGCCAACAATTGCAGTGTAAGCGATCATGGACTGGAAGAAATTTATGCAGAAGATTATACATCGACAGAGATCGCAGGCATTTTTGCCAAGATACGTTCCGGGGGTGCATTATCTTTAGAAGAGAACAGGAAATTCAAATCAGCCATGCTGGTCACATTTGCTGAATGGGACTGGGAAAAAGGGTTTGTGCAGCAATTCCATCTCGGCGCATTACGGAATAATAATACCCGCATGCTGAAACAACTTGGTCCTGATACAGGCTGGGATAGTGTTGGTGATTTTTCACAAGCCAGGGCTTTGGCAAAATTCCTTGACCGGCTGGACAGGAATAATAAACTGGCAAAGACAATTATATATAATCTTAACCCTGCAGACAATGAATTATTTGCCACTATGATCGGCAACTTCAATGATGGAACTGCTGTGGGTAAAATTCAGTGGGGGTCATCCTGGTGGTTCCTCGACCAGAAAGACGGTATGACCAAACAGATCAATACACTCAGCAATATGGGATTGCTCAGCCGGTTTATCGGGATGCTCACAGACAGCCGCAGCTTCCTTTCTTTTCCCCGCCATGAATATTTCAGGCGATTGTTGTGTAACTTGTTTGGAGAAGAGGTCGGGAATGGTGAACTGCCCAATGACATAGAATGGATCGGCAAAGTGATCCAGGATATATGCTTTAACAATGCAAAGAATTATTTTAACTGGCAATTAGATCAGCAACCTGCCGTTGCAAAAGTAACTACTATTTAAAATGAATGTATTAAAGCAATTCGATCTCTCCGGCAAAACCGCTCTGGTCACCGGTTGCAATAAGGGTATCGGTAAAGGAATGGCTCTTGGGCTTGCAGAAGCAGGCGCTGATATCATCGGTGTTTCTGCTTCATTGCA
>JBGPKR010000017.1:0-35387 GCA_041486045.1 Chitinophagaceae bacterium
ACAATATTACAAGGAAACATTACCCGATGGCCGTTCTTATGCAATTTTTGGAAACCCTAACCTCGGTGAAGTGAAAGGGATAATGTTGGGAGTAGAAAATTTAAAGCTGGAATCTTTGTGTACCGAAGTTTGGTTTAATGAACTTCGTCTTTCAGGCCTGGATGAAAAAGGAGGTTGGGCAGCATTGGGTCGTGTGGATGTGCGCCTGGCCGACCTGGGAACACTTACTCTTTCAGGAACGGCCACGAGCCGTGGATTTGGCACACTGGAACAACGGGTGAATGAACGAAGCCGTGAAGACCGTTATACATTTGATGCATCTACCTCCATTGAAGCAGGAAAATTATTGCCCAAAAAACTGGGTCTGCAGATACCGGTCTATGCAGGTATCAGCCGCAGTGCCAGTACACCGGAATATGATCCTTATGATCTTGACATCAAGCTGAAAGATAAATTGAAAAATGCTAACCCGGGCAGCAAGGACTCTATACGAAATGATGCCCAGGATATCACTACCATCAAAACTATCAACCTGACCAATGTAAGAAAATTAAAAACTAACGGGAAGCGGCCAAAGTTCTGGAGTGTCACCAATTTTGATTTCAATTATTCTTATATACAGACTCTGAGCCATAACCCGCTGATAGAAAAAGATGAGATGCGGCGAACCCGCGGGGCATTGGGTTATACCTACTCACCACAATCAAAACCGTTTGAGCCCTTTAAAAAACTCATCAAATCAAGATCGCCCTGGCTGGCGCTGATCAAAGACATTAACTTTAATTATGCGCCATCGCAGATTTCATTTAAGGCTGATATCTTCCGGCAGTTTGGCGCCACCAGCCTCCGCAATGTAGGCGGCGGCCCCTATAAAATCCCGGAAACTTATAATAAGTATTTTACTTTCGACCGCTATTACATTTTACAATGGAACCTGACAAGGTCGATCTTTATTGACTTTATGGCTACCAACAATGCCCGGGTGGATGAACCGTTCGGACGTATCGATACCAAAGAAGAAAAAGATTCTGTTCGTAAAAATTTATTTAAAGGAGGTAGAAACACCAATTATCACCAGGAAACAACAATAAGATATAATGTTCCTACCCAAAAAATACCATTCCTGAACTGGACTACACTGACAGCCAGTTACAATACGAAGTATAACTGGCTCACAGCTTCCTTACTGGCCAGAAGTTTAGGAAATACATTATCCAATACACAAACCAGGACGATAAACGGCGAACTGAAATTTGAAGAACTCTATAATAAGTGGAGGTTCCTCAGAGCGGTCAATACCAATACACCAACTACACCCAATATACCCGGAGGTGATAAAGATCAGAGGGGCGACAAAAAAGATAAGAACAAAAAAACTGATGGGAAGAGCGGTGATGGTAAAAGTGGCGATGGTAATATAAATAATCCGCAGGATCAGCCAAAGCAGATAGCGCCGGGACAGATCATACAAGGTCAGCAAAACAAGAGCGATACAACAAAGAATGGGAAAAAGAAAAAAGCCAAAAAAGCCAAACAGAAAAAAATAAAAGAAAAGAAAGACCCGAACCAATTACCTGAGGTTGGTGCCGCTTCTAAGGTCTTCTTCCGGTTGCTGACCTCATTGAAGAGAGTAGGTATCCAGTACACAGAAGACTTTGGAACTACTTTACCCGGCTATATGGACAGCACTAAATTGATGGGGTATAATCCGAAAAGCAGGCAGCCGGGCTTTGGTTATATTTTCGGCTATCAGCCCGACACCAGTTGGATCAACCGTTTTGGCGCCAAGGGATTGCTGTCCCGTGATTCACTCGTAAGTGATATGATCCGTCAGCGTTATAATGAGCGGCTGAACATCACTGCACAGGTAAGTCCTTTCAGGGATTTCAATATTGACATCAATCTTGATAAATCATTTGACAAACAATATTCCGAATTATTTAAGGATACATTAGGCTTCCAAAATCCGGCCAGCACCGGATTAAGAAGACTGAACCCTTATGCCCTGGGAAGCTTCAGCGTAAGCTATATTGCTTTCCAGACCTTGTTCAAAAAATTTGATCCAAATGTTCTTTCTGAAACTTTTTTACAATTTGAGAATAACCGGTCTGCGTTATCGAAGAAATTAGCAGGGTTAAATAATTACCAGGGAGGAATTATTGATCCCAATGATCCGGGTTATTTCAAAGGCTATGGCCGCTATGCACAGGATGTGATCATCCCCGCTTTTATTGCTGCCTATACCAACAAGGATCCTAACAGTGTGAAACTGGTAAAAAACAGTAATCCCAATATCCGTTCCAATCCATTCTCGGGCATCATACCCAAGCCCAATTGGACTGTTACCTACAATGGTCTTTCGAGGATACCCGGGCTGGAAAAAATATTTACCAACTTCACCCTGCGTCATGGTTATCACAGCACTTTCAGCATGAACAGTTTTAATACCGCATTGTTATTCCAGGATCCGCTGCGGGCAGGATATCCCTATTTCCGGGATACCCTGACCGGTAATTATATTCCTTATTTCCTGGTGCCGAATATTTCCATCCAGGAAGCTTTTGATCCCCTGATCGGTGTTGAAATTACTTTCACCAACCAGCTGAGTACAAGATTTGAATTCAAGAAAAGCCGGCAGCTTAGTTTGAGTCTTATTGATTACCAGTTAGCTGAAAACCGTTCAACGGAAGTAACTTTTGGATTTGACTGGAGACGGAAAGGTATGCCGCTGATCAAGAAGCTGCCGTTTATGAAAGGTAAACTGGATAATGATGTAACCTTCAGGATGGACTTTAGCCTGCGGGATGATGCAACCGCCAACAGCAAACTCGACCAGGGTACCTCATTTGGCACTGCCGGGCAAAAAGTAATCCGTATTGCCCCTTCTATTGATTATATAGTCAACAACAAGATCAGCATTAAACTTTATTTCGAGCAGAACCGCAATATCCCCAAGATCAGTAATGCTTTTCCTATTACCAATACAAGAGCCGGGTTGCAGGTGAGGATTTCATTGACGCAGTAAGAAGTGTAATTCTATTCATCAGATTCCCGTTCTATGGCATGACAAAACGAAGTATCCTGACCGTTCTCATGAATATAGCAATGTGAAAGTTGTAAATATTTTTTATTGGGCTGTTTGAGGAGCCGGGGTTGTGAAACCGGTATCCGCTGCGGATCTTTTAAAAAGCATCACATAACCGCATAAATTCTTTTTCTTTTGTTTGTTCACCTGCACCGGCTTCATCATATGAAATTCGGAGATTTTCGGAATGTAGGTATAGCTGATCACATTACCATCCACATCACCCCATCTTTTCTGGCGGAAGATCACCATTCTTTCCGACCAGTCATACATTCTTACTTCATACAGGCGGGAAGTGTAATCACCGATAAAAACAAACTGGTACCAGCTTCCTTCGGTAAGTGGAACAATTACCGGCATTTCAAATTCGCTTTCCATAGTGATAGAAGCTTCCTTCAATAACACATAGCCGTCTTTACTATATAGATCTTTCAGGCTGTCAACCTGTTTGCTTATCATATCGTTGCTGCATGACTGGATACGGATAACTTCCTGTGAAGAAACAGTATTGCCAATAAAAAAAACCAGGGAGAGAAGCAGGTGGTAAGGAATTTTCATAACAGGCCTTCTATAATATTGGAAGTACAGCATAAATATAGCAGTTGATTTTCACGGTATTAAATTTTATTTCAACGATTTTAAGCGTTAAGTAGATTTTCGCAGGGAAACTACGGCAAGTATCGGGCCAACGGGGCGGGAGGCGGATTGAAAGCCATACAAATTATGAAAATAATACAAGCCTTCAACTTTTTTTTGATAGGGATCAACCGGCAGGCTGGCGGTAAAAGTAAATGGCATTGGCCTGCTGCAGGCAGGTGATGGACAGATCATTGATGCAAACATGTGGCGGCAGTGTTGTGCAATAATAAATTACTTCAGCCACATCCTCTGCCGTCAGGGGCTTCAGGCCATCATAGATTTTCTTTGCTGTTGTTTCATCACCTTTGAAACGCACCATCGAAAATTCTGTTTCTGCAGCCCCCGGATTGATAGAGGTTACCTTGATATTGTGCCTCAGCAAATCGATCCGCATACCCTGGCTGATAGCATCCACTGCATACTTGGTAGCGCAATACACATTGCCTTTTTCATACAATTGTTTGCCGGCCACTGAGCCCATGTTGATGATATGACCTGCGCAGCCCTGAGCTTGTCGAAGGGTCGAAGCATGTCTTGCGGCCATTAGCTGTGCCACTGCTTTTCCAACATATAAAAATCCTTTTACATTGGTATCGATCATGATGTTCCAGTCATTCAGATCGGCTTCTTCAAAATAATCTCTTCCTAAAGCTAACCCTGCATTATTGATCAGCACATCAATGGCTTTCCAGTCTTCCGGGATATTCTGAATGGATTCTAATACTTCTTTTTCATGTTGCACATCAAAAGGGAGTTGCATTACAGCTACATTGTATTTTTTCTCCAGGGTATCAGCGAGAATCTGCAGCCGGTCCTTTCTTCTTCCGTTTATGATCAGGTCATAACCATTGGCAGCAAATTTATAAGCACAAGCTTCGCCGAAACCTGCGGTGGCACCGGTAATGAAAACGATTTTTTGCATAGTGAGTGAAGTTGAAAAGTTCCAGAAGTTCGCAGTTCGCAGTTCACAGTTCACAGTTCACAGTTCACCATTAAAGTGAATTGCAAGATAGCAGAATAACTCTCAAACTTCTGGAACTTTTAAACTTTGAACCTATCTTATCAACGCCACCGTTCCCTTCAGGAAAACAGGTGCGCCGATATAATCAATGGCGCTGACCATCCATACAAATACGCCGCTGTTTTGCAGTTTGCCACCCAATCTTCCATCCCAGCCTTTCCTGTCTTCAGTAGTAGTAAAAACAAGTTCTCCCCAGCGGTTGTAGATGCTGAAGTAATTTATCTTTTTAATACCAACAGCTATAGGGTAAACAGTTTCATTCAGGCCATCGCCATTGGGAGTAAAGGCAGTCGGAACAAATATGGTGGGCTTTACTTTGTATACTCTCACGGTCACATAAGCTGAATCAGGACATCCGGCTCCGTCTCTTACTACTAATTTATACCGCACACTGTCAATATTCATTCCATACACCCCAACCGGGTTGGGAATATTGGTACTGGTAAGCCCGGTAGAGGGACTCCACAAATAACTTACACCACCGGTCCCGTTGAAAAATAATGGCTGACCCACCACTACAATTGTATCACGGCCTGCATAAGCTCTCACCCTTGGATTCACCGTTATTACAATTGTGTCGCGGCCGGGTTTGGGGCATCCTTTATTGTCAAACACAGTAAAATAATAGGTAGTTGTTCTTGGCGGGGTAGCAACAGGATTCAGAATATTCGGATTATCTAAATAGGAAGTGGGCGACCATGAAAACGAAATACCATTATGCGAAGCATTCAATTGTGCCGACGTATTGTGACAAATCACCTGGTCCGGCCCGACTGCCGCAACGGGATAAGGAACGGTGGTAACAACTACCTGATCAGTGGCAGTACAACTGCCGATGCTGGCAACGACATTATAGATGGTCGTATTAATCGTTGTTGCAATCGGGTTGATGATATTCGGATTATTAAGGTTTGCCACCGGTGTCCAGCTAAAAGCCAGTCCGTCTGACGTTGCACCTAACTGAATGGCATCACCCTGGCAGATGGTTGTATCATTAATGGCTTTTAGTGTAACGGAGTTTACTACCCTCACCAATACAGAATCCTTGTTGAGACAGCCATTATTGTTCAGGTCAACATAATACCACTGGTTGCTGACAGGGTTAACGGTAGGGGTGGCGGTATTGGCATTGATGATATTGACAGGCGGTGTCCAGTTGAATACACCGGAGCCGCTTGCATTTAACTGAACGGCATCATTACGGCAAATCAATGTATCCTTGAAGGCAAGAGTGAGTAAGGGTTTATCAAGAACAGTAATGGTAGTCTGTGCAGTAGCAGTACAGCCTTTACTATTTGTAACGATCAGTGTAACATCTCTAGGTCCCGCCGAAGGATAGGTCCATTGAGGGTTTCGGATATGTGAAGTATCGGCCAATGTAGCGCCATCCCCGAAGTTCCAGCTCCAGCTATCCACCACACCATACCGGGTATTGGTGGTATCCGTAAACTGGAAAGGATTGCTGACACAACTTCCGTTAAAAATAAACCCGGGAAAGAAGCCTGGATAAACTTTTATAGTTCTGAAAGCAGAATCTGCACAACTTGTTCCCCGGTTAATTATGAATTTTACAATAAAAGTTCCGGTATCAGGATAAGTATAAGTGGGGCTATCCAGGAGAGAGGTATCTGCCAACGTTGATGGATCACCAAAATCCCAGAATATTGTATTAGCGCCTGTGCTGTTATGGGAAAACTGTACATCAAAACCGTTACAAGTGGTATAATTCGGCATCGGGTTAGCCACAGTTACGATACAATCCGATACCTGGACAATCAGATCTTTTCTGTGGGTTGCAATTAATACTCCGTTTCTATAAACATTGATACAAACACATACTACATACTTTCCAAAATCAGGGGCGATACCTGAGATCACTCCTGTCTGTGGATTGATTGTAGCTCCTGTTCCAAAAGGGTTGCTGCTGCTAAAAGGGGGAGTGTATACTACAGAATTATAAGGCGGGGGTGCGGCGTTATCAAAACTGGCATCTACTGCAGCGCCTCCATCATAAGCATTACAAAAGCTATATACCAATGAATCTCCTGCACCATCCGGATCGATGGCAGCAAAATTGAGTGTAAAAGGAGCGTTTTTACATATCACATTAAGTGGTACTCCGAATTGCGGGGATGTATCATTTCCGCTACCAAGTTGATTAGTGCCCGGTATACTGCAATTATAGGTAGATCCGGTATTGTTACCAACGTTCATCAGCCCATTTATGCGGCAGCAAGTCTGGTAAACAACAGTATAGCCATTAGCATTATCGGGCAACTCAACAGTCATGGAATAGATGGCATAAGTATAAGCCAATACCGGGGCGCCTTGTATGCAGGATGGCAAGATTATCGGAACAGGCAAAATACCAGGAGGATTATCTTGTGTAATCTGCCAGTTATTACCGGTACTTCCGGCTGTTCCCGGGAACTTCACACCATTATCATTATTATAAATAGCAACGATATAGAAAGGAGCAAGAGGGGCAGCTGGTGGTGGAGCGTCACCCTTAAATAACAACATTGTAATTCGATAGATCTTTGAATTTGGGGAAATACCGGGGCTTACATATTCATATCTCATTTCTCCGCCAATAATATGCGCAGCATTTGCTGAGACAGATAAGACCAAAAAAGTTATTATGGAGAGTAAAAAGCGTTTCATTGACCGGATTGTTCCAGAATTGGATTTATATTTCCCGCAAAAATTTGTCCAGAATCTCATTGCACTTATCTTTTTCTTCCAGCATACCCATATGCCCGGATTTCCGGAGGATATAAATGTACGATTTTTCAGGAAGATGACATTGCTGCAGGCTGTCTTCAAGCGGTATGGCATTATCGTATTTTCCCATGATAAATAGTACAGGCACAGAAGCTTTTTGTAACATTTCTGTCCGGTCAGGTCGCCTCATCATCGCCTCATAATAAGAAACGAGGGCAGTGGGGGAAAAGTTGTCCAGCCCCGCAACGAATTCATGTATTAATCCAGGCCGTTCATTTCTTGTTTGCTGGGAAAAAAGGTTGGATGTAGTGGTTTTCAGGAATTCAAAGGCCCCTTGCCGTTTAATGAATTCAATTCCTTTACGGCGGATGGTTTTCTTTTCTTCACTGTCAGCATAGGCAGAGGAATGAAATAGGCCGAAGGCAGATACATGGTTCCAATAAGATTCCACCAGGGCCAGTGTAATGTATCCGCCCATGCTGTGACCAATGATACAAGCCCCCCCGCCCCCCGAAGGGGGGATTTCAGACTCCGTTTTTATAATAGCCTTTATCACTTCGGCCATACCCTCGATGCTCATGTCGTATATCATTTCTGATTTTCCACTACCAGGCAAGTCTGGTATAATGAACTTAAACTTGTTGGTCAATGATGCATTTTCGAACATCAGGATTTGTGTGTTGGAAGACCCCTCCTTCGGAGGGGTTTGGGGAGGCATCCAAATATTCCCATCCTCTCCGAATCCATGAATAAGGACAACAGGTTTGCCATTACCGATGATACGGTAGAAGATCTTTTTGTTTTGATAGAGGAGTTCTTTGTTCATTTATTTTCTTACTGTCATACCGGGCTTGACCCGGTATTTTTTAACAGACGAATAATGATAAGATGCCGGATCAGGGTCCGGCATGACAATTAAAAAATTATTTTTCATTCTTTTGCTGAGCCTGTAATCCCCTTTTAAAAAATTTATGACGAATCTTTAATGTGATATTCCAGCCAAGCAGTAATATGCTTAGCACTACCATGATCTTTGAGAGTATATCACCATACTTTACAAAAAATGTTTTTGTATTAGCAGCCGGAACAGACAGTTTGATGGCGGCAGTTGTGTTGTAAGGCTGTGGGTCAATAACGTTTCCATACGGATCAATAAAACAACTGATACCTGTGTTGGCGCTGCGGGCCACCCATGTTCTTGTTTCAATGGCTCTCAGTCTTGCATAGTTCATGTGTTGCCTGTGGCCGGGAGTTTTTTTCCACCAGCCGTCATTGGTGATGATACAGATAAGATTGGCTCCATTACGGACATACCGGCTCATATACTCTCCATAAACACTTTCATAACAAATGGCCGGGGCTATTTTGAATCCATGCTTTTCGTTCAACACGGTCCGTTCTTTTTGCTTGGCATAGCCACTTGAGGAGCCGCCGAATTTCTCAAACCACTTGCCAAGAAACTTTAAGAACCAGGGCAATGTTTCCACACCCGGCACCAGCATGGATTTATGATAGAATGCCGATGCGCCGGAACTGTCCAGAAGTACGGAGCCGTTGTACGTTTCATAATGCTGACCATTAAATTCTTCTGAATATTTTGTTTTGTGATTAAATACCCTGAAACTTTCAATACCCGTGAACAACGACATGTCTGGATGGCGTTTCAGAAAAGCCCATAAAGGATTCAGGAAAAAATTTTCTTTCAATGTTTCTTCATCAATTCTTGATGGGGTATACAAGGCGGTCTCCGGCCAAACAACCAATGCGGTGTTCTCATCAATTTCTTTTTCGCTGGTAGCGATCAGTTTTTGCAATTGTGCTTCAAAGGAACCGGTCACATCGGATACTTTTTCGTAAGGGTCAATATTGGGTTGTACCACAACAATGTTTTTATCGCCCGGTATTTCGGTATGAACTTTTGCAAGCATGGATAATCCGACCGGGATAACCAGGATAAGAACAGCAGCGATTAAATTTTTATATGTTTTGCCTGTTTCCCGGCTGAAATTATTTTTTACATGCAGGAATAATAGAATATTCACCAATAAGATCCATAAGGTCCCACCGCTGGTTCCGGTAAATTCATACCATTGCACCCATTGCGGATGGGTGGCAAATGCATTCCCAAGTGTAAGCCAGGGCCAGCTCAGCCCCCAGTCCTGCAAATGGATATATTCAAAACACATCCAGAATGCGATGAGAGAAACATAGCCGATCTTTTCACCCAGTCTTTTTTTGACGATCTTAAAACCCAGCCAGGGAAGGCACATGATCAGGCTATTGGCAAAAAAAGCTGAGATAGCTCCGGGGGGAGATGCATTCCATATCCACCAGGTGGTAGCCACATTCCAGATGAACATGACGAGGTAAGTGAGCCCAAAGAATTTTTTACGGCTTTTCATTGTTGATTCCAGCCATAATAAAGGGATCCATGCAATGAATATTAAAAAGGTAAGCGAAGATACCGGCCAGGCTCCCCAGAGCAGCAATCCGCCGCCAATGGCGATGAAGAGATTGGTGAAACGTTTCAAACAAATTGGTTTTTGTAAAAATAAAGGTTGTTCATGATGCCAGCAACTCCCTGATTGTTAATTCAAATGGTAAAATCATTTGAATGTTAACAAATTGAAGTCAGACTTGCTGTTCATATTTGAGTATTTTTCAGTCAGCAATAATTTCTTTTTCATGACAGAAGATCAAAAAAAACTGCTGCAACTGGAACAGGAATTAGAAAAACTTTCTTCACAAATCAATTTTTACCGGCAGCAGGTTAATCAACTGAAAGAAAATTCTTCTTCAATAACAAGTGAAAAGCATATTGAAAGTGAAACAAACAAACCGGTTAGCAAGACAAATTGGGAATTCCCTTCAGCTAAAAGGGAATCACCGGTTAGCCTTGAAAATTTTATTGGATTAAAATTGCTGCACCTTACTGGTATTGTTGTACTGGTTATTGGTATTTCCATTGGAGTAAAATATGCAGTGGATAAGCAACTGATTTCACCCGCTGCAAGAATCATCCTGGCTTATACCGCCGGGCTCATACTCTTTTTTTTATCGGTCCGGTTAAAGAAGAAGTTCGGACTCTTCAGCGCCATACTCTTCAGTGGCGCCATGGCATCATTATATTTCACTACTTATGCGGCATTTGTTTATTACCAGTTATTTCCTTTTGCTGTGGCTTTTGGAATCATGGTGTTGATAACTGTCTTTACTGCTTATGCTGCCATAAGGTATGACAGGCAGGAAATAGCCATACTGGGAATGATCGGCGCTTATGGAATTCCTTTTCTCATCAGCACCAATTCAGACAGGGCTGATTTATTTTTTGCTTATATCATTTTTATTAACACCGGCATAGTTTTTCTTTCTCATAAAAAATTGTGGAATGGCATGGTGAGGCTGGCGATGCTGGTAAGCTGGGTCTTATTTCTTGGTTGGGTCATTTCCCGGTATGAGGCCGCCATGCAATGGCAGGCCATCATCATCATGAGTATTTTTTATTTGATGTTTACCATAGCCTCTGTTGGTTTTGCCATCCGCAGGAAACAATCTTTAGCATTTGCCGGGCTGGTGCATTTTCTGCTGAACAGCATATTTGCTTATGCTTCGGCTCTTTTGATTTTTACAGATGTTTCAGCAGACAACAGGTCAATCACCGTAACAGGAATTGCCTGCATTGTTTTCGCTGTACAGGCTTTATCTGTAAAATTATTTTTGAAAAAAGAAAATTTACTGTTTAACTATCTCGGCGTCTTTTCTGTATTATGCCTTGTTTTTTATGTTGGATTGAAATGGGATGGTATACAGGTAACCATGATATGGCTGACAATCGCCCTTGGATTATTTGCCGCCGGGGTTATCAGCAAAATGAGCTGGTTAAGATTGTTGTCAATTATTCTGACAGGGGTTACGTTAGGCAAACTAATTCTGATTGATAGGAACAGTTTCACCACAGAGCAAAAAATTGTATCATACATCTCAATCGGCGTCTTGCTGCTCTTGTTGTCTTTCTTCTATCAAAAATTAAGGCAAAGATTTTCTGATGGTAAGTAAAAAATGACAAACCTCTATTATTTCCGGCTATAATTCGGCGCCTCCTTCGTTATCTCAATATCATGTGCATGGCTTTCCCGCATTCCGGCATTGGTGATCTTTACAAATTTTGCCTGTTGTAATTCAGCAATATTCTTTGCCCCGCAATAACCCATCCCGGCTCTTAACCCACCGGTGTATTGATACACCACTTCCTGTAAGAAACCTTTATAAGCCACCCGTCCTTCAATGCCTTCGGGAACAAATTTCTTTACTTCATCTTCCACATCCTGGAAGTAGCGGTCGCTGCTGCCGGTGGCCATAGCGCCGAGTGAACCCATGCCGCGGTATTCTTTGAATTTTCTTCCCTCATAGATGATCGTTTCACCAGGGCTTTCTTCGGTACCGGCAAAAATGCTTCCCATCATTACACAATTGGCGCCGGCAGCCAATGCCTTCACCATATCTCCGGTGTAGCGGATGCCACCATCAGCAATGATCGGAATGTTTTTTTCTTTTAAAACGGACGAGGCTTCCATTATGGCCGTGAGTTGAGGTACCCCGGCGCCGGCAACAATTCTTGTGGTGCAGATGGAACCGGGACCAATACCAACCTTTATGGCATCGGCGCCGGCTTCGGCTAGTGCTTTTGCTCCGGCGGCTGTTCCCACATTACCGGCAATGACATTGCTGTTTTTAAAATTCTTTTTTATTTCTTTCAAGGCAGCGATCACTCCTTTACTGTGCCCGTGCGCACTGTCCAGTGCAATGACATCGGCGCCTACCTGCTGTAATGCATAGACTCTTTCTAATAGATCTTTGGTGATACCAACACCGGCCCCGATCAATAACCTCCCGAATGCATCTTTCACTGCATTGGGATGACTTTTTAATTTCAGGATATCGCTGTAAGTGAAAAGCCCGGTCAGTTTTCCCTGCTTATTGATGATGGGTAATTTTTCAACCTTTGTTTTCTTGAATAATTGTTCAGCCATTTTCAGGTCAGTGCCTTCGGGTGCTGTATATAAATTTTCTTTGGTCATCACTTCACTTACTTTTCGTTTCATGTTTTCTTCAAACCGGAGGTCACGGTTGGTGAGGATGCCGACTAATTTCCGGTTCTTATCAATGATAGGGATACCGCCGATCTTATTTTCACGCATGAGCCGAAGCGCATCCCCGATAGTGGCATCAGCTAATAAAGTGATCGGGTCAATGATCAAACCGCTTTCACTTCTTTTTACTTTGCGAACCTGTGCTGCCTGTTCTTCAATGCTCATATTTTTATGAAGGATACCCAAACCGCCTTCCCGGGCAAGCGCCGTAGCCAATGCCGCTTCGGTAACTGTATCCATAGCGGCGGAAAGCAGGGGTACATTCAATGTAATGTCCCTGGTAAGCCGGGTTTTTATATCAACATCCCTTGGTAATACCTGGCTGTAGCCGGGCATCAGCAGCACATCATCGAAGGTTAAACCTTCACCAAAAAAATTAAAGGATTTGTCTTTAGCGGGGGAGGGAGTATTTCTTGTTGCCATGTGCAAAGATATGGGGAGAACAGTAAATAGACAATAGGCAATAGGCAATGACGAACTTTCAGGAATCATTCACCATTCACTATTGACCACTCACCTTATCAATGTCACCGTTCCTTTCTTGAAAACAGGCTGCTTTGTATCCCGGTTTATGTACCGAAGCATCCATACATAAACAGCAGTGGGTTGCAATATCCCATTTATTTTGCCATCCCATTTATCTCTCCAATTCCTGGACTGAAATATCAATTGCCCCCAGCGGTTATATACTTTGAACTCATAATTATCTGCTTTCAGCGCATTGTGCGGTTGGAAATAATCATTCAATCCGTCATTGTTGGGTGTGAAGGCAGTGGGTACATCAATCAGGCAAAAGTCCAGTACGGTCAATGTTTTCCTGGCACTGTCGCTGCAGCCAAGGATTAAGTTTGTTACGACCAGCTTCACAGTATAATAAGCTTCCCTGTTGATCATTGGAAAAAGAAAGGGCGGGGGATCTTTCAATGAACTGCTTCCGACAACATCATATTTCCATCGCCAAAGGTCTACATGCCCTGTGCTTGTATTGGTAACGACAAGCCCATCCTCCGGGCATATGATGTTATCCATTTTAAAAGACGCTTTTACTTCATTATCCAGTATTATAACCTTTGAAGCTGTATCAGTACAGGTGCCATTGCTTACCACCAGTTGTATATTATTGCTGCTGGAAGCAGGAAATATAATAGTATGTGTTTGTGTGAATACAGGAGGATCGTTGTTAAAGGTCCAGTACCAGAAATTTACATCATGAGCGCCATCGTGGGAGAAAAGCAGTGTATCCGTCAAACAACCATAGAGCAGCATGTTTTGAAATACGGCAGATACGGTATCAGCTGTGGTAAAAGAAAGAACCTGTGGCAATATCGGCTGTCCGCATACATCAAATATAGGGCTGCCATCAATTCCCGGCTGGATGGTGACCGTGTAAGTTCCTTTGGTATAAATGGGGGCAGACAGTTTGATAGCAATATATTCGGATTCATCATTAATACAATTGCCGGATGCACCGATAACTGTAACAGGCGTTGGGCCGCTTACTGAAAAGTCTGAACCGGAGGCAGTAATGCTGGAACACTTTATCTTTTTCGGATAATAAACTAAAATAGAATCAGGCGTACAGGGGGCTTTGCCAATACTGTCGGCAAAGATGGGCTGCGGAATAAAATAGTCGAATGAAATCATTTGTCCGTCAGAAATATTGTTTCCGCATATATCCAATAACGTATTTCCATCACTCCCAAAACTAATGACGAGTTGATGTGTACCGCTTGTTAATGCTGAAGCAAGGGTGATGGTTACTTCATCAAAATCAAAACCGGCGGAGCAGCTAACAGCTGTAGCTGCTATAGCCGGAGCCCCTGAAGGCAATACACTAAATTCACTGCCATCGGATGAAAGACTACTGCACCTGATACCTTTATTTAATCTTAAGGTAAGAGTCTGGCCATCGCAATCGGGGTTGACACTTACCATGACTGGTATTTTGGGATCAGTAATAACGGCAGTACCGCCTCCAAAAGACAGATCATAACCGCTCTGACCATCGGTAAAATGGCTGATCATTAAAATATATTCATGCCCGGCTACCAGGTTGGGCATTTGGGCAAAAGTTGGTGCATTATCCGGGGGGAAAGATGCACATTGTATAAAATTGACCCCTGAAGCAGAGGCGCCGGTAGGTCCGTAAGTTCCGGCCCAGTTACCACTAACTACAAGGGAAGTATCAGTGAATATATCATTTGGATTATGACCGGTAATATCCCAAAGTTGCCAGTCATAATCTTCATTGGCCGAAATGGGTGTAATTAAAAATCCCAATGTTCCCGATACAAAACAGGTGAACTTATAAAAGAAAGGATTTTTATTCTGGTAAGCAGCGCCACCAGCTCCCGCACCGGCGCATCCGGGAACAAATATGTCATTGGTTGCACAAATGGGAACTGTACTCTGATGAAAAACTGATGTGCCGCAAACGGGAAAAGCAGTAGAAGGAGTCTGTCCCAATGTGGTGCAGGCTTGTGATAAAGCAGAGCCTGTAAATAATAACAGGCAACCAAGTACCTGCAGAATTTTCGATTTGAATAACAGTTTCATTGGGCTATTCTGCAAAAGGATGGCTTTAGTTATTAAGGACAACAGAACCACAGGTTTTGCTGTCCGGGAACATCAGGCAAGCCTGTACAGTTTGCCCGGTAAAGATACTATCACATTTTGTAATTCTAAGTTAAGGATGGCCGCTGCCACTGTACTACTGCTCAGCCCGGTTTTAATATTCAGTTCATCGATATGGGTTGTTTCTTTTTCATTGAGTATATCAACGATAGTTTTTTCATCGACTGAGAGCTCGATGAATAGTTGTTTTTGGGATTTGAGATTTGTTTTTTGGGATTTCTTATCCTGCCAGCCCATCACTTCAATCAGTTCCTCTGCATCTGTCAGCAGTATCGCTTTATTGTTTTTGATCAGGTAATTACAGCCGGCGCTTTTGATATCTGTTAGTTTCCCGGGAATGGCAAACACATCTTTATTATAACCATTGGCTAATTCTGCTGTGATCATGCTGCCGCCTTTAATGCCTGTTTCAATGACAATAGTAGCATCACTCATTCCTGCCACAACCCGGTTGCGGGTTGGGAAATTGTGTTTGCCGGGTTTTGTATAGCTCCTGAATTCCGTCAGTAACCCCCCGCCATGTTTGATCAAATCTTTTGCCAGGCCCGCATGTTCGGCAGGATAAATCTGGTCCAGGCCATGCCCCAGTACACCGATAGTAGGCAGGTTATTCTTCACTGCGGCTTTATGTGCAATGGCATCCACTCCAAACGCAAGACCACTGACTATTGTTACATGTTGCGCTGCGAAGTCTTTTACTAATTTATCCGTCATTTGTTTGGCATAATCAGTATGGCTTCTTGTTCCGATGATGGCAACGATTTTTGATGCATTCAGATCGGCTTCTCCTTTATAATATAGCAGAGTGGGGGAGTCGTAGCAGTTCAGTAACCGCTTCGGGTAATCTTTATCCGTGATAAAAAGCGGTTTGATCTTATATTTTTCAATAAACTTTATTTCTTCCTCAGCCTCGCTGAAATCTTTGAAGGCAGCAATGGAAGCAGCCCGGACAGTTCCGATCCCTTCAATTCTTTCCAGGTATGATCTTTTAGCATGAAAAATTTCTTCAGCATTACAGTGTTGCAATAATATTTTTGCCTGAACGGGGCCGATGTTGGGGATAAGGGTTAATGCCAGTTGGTAAAGCAGTTCAGAGTTCATAGTTCTGAGTCGTGAATCAAAAAATCAAATATACTCTGAACTTCTGACTAAAGACTAATGACTATTGACTAACGACTTTCATCTCCGTTCTCCGGTTCAGGGCTCTGCCTTCTTCTGTTTTATTATCCGCTACCGGTTTTGTTTCCCCGTAACCTTTTGCAGTTAATCTTTGCGCGGCAATATTTTTATGGACCAGGTAACTTACAACCGCTTTTGCCCGGTTATTACTGAGTAAAAGATTATCGGCGGGTTTGCCCACATTATCAGTGTGGCCGCTGATTTCGATTTTTAAATTGGGATTTTCATCCAGCAACTGTACCAGTTTGTCCAACTCAACCTGCGATTGGGGTTTTAATTCAAATTTGTTAACGTCAAAGAAAATATTTTTCAGTACAATA
Source organism: Chitinophagaceae bacterium (assembly GCA_041486045.1). GTDB lineage: Bacteria > Bacteroidota > Bacteroidia > Chitinophagales > Chitinophagaceae > JJ008. The sequence goes on from JBGPKR010000017.1 coordinate 16,753, forward strand.
CTTGCATTGGCTTCTATCGGTTGCAGGGCAATGTTTTTTTCGTAAACAGAATCCGGCGAATGGTCAGCCATTAAAAAATTATCTGAATAGAACAAATAACCTTTTTCGTTTACATTGAAAGCATAATCTTTTCCAACCGGCAATGTCATAAAATAATTTCCTGATTCATCAGTCTGCACTTTGCTGATTGATTGTTTGCTGGCCAGGTCAGTCAATTCGACGGAAGAAATTAGTCCTTTACCTGTTTTTTTATCCGATACTATTCCTTTTACCCACAAGGTTTTTCCTGCACGGACATTTTCAGGTAATTCAAATGTGTAAATATCATGACTGCCACGGCTGTCACTTCTGTCGCTCGCATAATAAGCGGTTTTACCATCAGCTGCAATGAACAATGTTCCCTCATCATCAATCGTGTTGATAGGATAACCAAGATTCATGGGTTTGCTCCAGCTGCCGCCATATCCCTGCCCGACTTTGTCATTCAGGCGGGTTTTTCGTACATAAAAAAGATCATTGCCTCCATATCCCGGCCAGCCATCGGAGGTAAAATATAAAGTCTGGTTATCGGCATGTATAAAAGGGCACTGATCATCACCTGCTGTATTGATGCCGCCTCCTAAATTTTCCGGTTCGCCCCATCTGCCATTTGACTTCAGGTGGCATACATAAATATCACTGCCGCCAAAGCCGCCAAATCTCCGGCTGGCAAAATAAAGATCCTTTTTGTCCGGGGATAAACAGGGCTGAGCGTCCCATTGATCCGAATTGACGATACCACCGAGATTGCTGGCTTCACTCCAACCCAGGGGAGTTAAATAAGATATATACAAATCAAAATTACCATAACTATCAGGGCGGTTGTTCGCCGTGAACACCAGCCACTGCCCGTCCTGCGAAATATTCTGTGCGGCTTCATTTTGAGGGGTATTAATATTTCCTTTTAATGGCAGTGCATTTGCCCAGCCATCCTTTGTTTTTGTGCTCGAGAAAAAATCTTCATTGAAGTGATTCAACCTCCGGGTAAAGACTAATTCTTTTCCATCAATAGTAAGGGAAGGAAAATATTCAGGTTCGTCAGAATTCACTGCGCTTCCTAAATTTTGCGGGGCAAATACATAATTTTTACCGGGATTATTTTTGGAATAGTCAATAGCAAACTCGTAAGATCGTTTTCGTTTTTGTGCTGATTCAAAACTGGTTGGATTCCTTGGCGGTTTTTTTGTTAGTAATTCATTAACCGCCTGTAATGCTTTTTCAAATTCTCCGGACCCCGCAAGCTGAATAGAATAAGCCAGTTTATAGTCTAACGTATAATTTGAATCTATGGCAAATGCCTTTTCAAAATTCGCTGTGCTGCTTGTATAGTTTTTTATTTTACCATAAATGCCGGCCAATGCTAAATACGCATCTATGTAGTTTTTATCTGTTTCAATGGCCTGTTGCAACAACCCGGCAGCATTGGTAAAACTGCCATCATCTGCCCGTTCCATGGCCTGGTTATATAAAGCCACCGCCTTCTTATTTATTTTCCCGGGGTCGTATTGGGCTAATAAGCAATTGGCAAAAGACAAAAGGCAAATAAAAAGACCTGATGGTTTTCCTGTAATTTTCATTGTTGACCGGATCAGTTTTATATACAACGAAACTAATTAATTTTTATTCGGAAAAAGATCAATAAACTGTTAAGTAGTCGCCTGTTGCCAGTTGCTTATTGTCAATTGTTCAGGGCACATTTATATACTTGTGAATTTGTATAGACAATTCCCATTGCGGGTTAGCTTTAATGTATTCAATGATCAGCGGGGTCATCTCAGCGGCACGATCCCATTCAGGTTGTAAATATAATTTGCAACCGGGAGGAACCAGGGCTGCATATTTTTCAGCCCAGTCAAAATCTGATTTATTGAATATTACAATTTTCAGTTCATTGGCAAGCGGTAAAATGTCCGGCAAAGGGACTTTAAATTTTTTGGGAGATACACAGACCCAATCCCATTCGCCACTCAGCGGATAAGCGCCGGATGTTTCAATATGGGTTTTTAATCCGGCTTGTTGTAACTCGCTTGTCAGCTCATCAAGATTATGCATTAAAGGTTCCCCGCCGGTAACAACTGTAACTTCAGCAGGGGTCTTCTTAACTTCCAACGTTAAACTTCCAACATCCAACAACGGATGCTTAGCAGCATCCCAGCTATCTTTCACATCACACCATACACAGCCCACATCACAACCAGCCAGGCGGATAAAGTATGCTGCCCTGCCCTGGTGATAGCCTTCACCCTGCAGCGTATAAAAATGCTCCATTACCGGTAGGTGATTATTCATAAGTTTCTCCTAAAGAGTCCTTCGGACAAATCTCAAATAATAAGAACCAAAAAAAATAAAAATAAAAAACTCCAAAAATGGGCATTCCGTTTAGAATTCTTTCATTGTATTTTATTTGTGATTTGCATTTTGTCGTTTGAGATTTTTTGGAATTTATTTTTTGTTATTTGTGATTTTTTTTGTGATTTGTTTCTTGTTATTTGGGTTTTGGTTCTTGTATTTTGAGTTCTCCCTTTTCAATTCTTCATTATGCAGGACTTGTACGTATTCTTCATCAATGCAGCGATCGTCATGGGTCCTACACCGCCCGGCACCGGCGTTATCCAGGAACATTTGGGAGCAACGGTTTCAAAAGCCACATCTCCTTTTAATTTATAACCGCTCTTTTTTGTTTCATCTTTCATTCTTGTTATACCAACATCAATGATAACAGCACCTTCTTTTACCATGTCTGCAGTAATGAATTCAGGTTTGCCCAAAGCAGCTACAATTATATCCGCCTGCAAACAAAAATCTTTTATGTTTTTTGTTTGTGAATGACAAACCGTAACGGTGCAATTACCATGAGCGGTATTACTGCTTAGCAGGATACTCATGGGCCGTCCCACAATATTGCTGCGACCAACAACTACGGCATGTTTGCCTTTGGTATCAATTTTATAATGTTCCAGCAACAGCATGATGCCATGTGGCGTAGCAGAAACAAAAGTCGGGAGTCCCTGCACCATTCTGCCCACATTCACCGGGTGAAAACCATCCACATCCTTATCAGGGTCAATAATATTGATCACCTGCTCATCCGGAATATGTTTGGGTAAAGGAAGCTGAACCAAAATACCATCCACATCAGGGTCCGTATTCAATTCCTGTATCTTGTTCAATAGTTTTATAGCAGGAACGGAATCTTCAAATGTGATTAATGTTGATTTGAATCCTACTTCTTCACAGGCTTTTATTTTGGCCCCCACATACGTTTCACTGGCGCCGTTGTTACCCACCAGTATCGCAGCAAGATGAGGAATTTTCTTTCCTTCTGCCACTAACTGGGCTACTTCAATTTTCAATTCATCTTTAATAGCCTGCGCCGCTTTTTTACCATCTAAAATTTGCATGGCGCAAAGGTAAGGTTTGGGATTCTTGTATGCTGATGATCCTAGTTTTTTAACCCGTTTTTCCTGTTAAAAACCCCTGATAATTTTTTAAATAAAATGTACACTTGTGATTTGCAAAAAATCATTACGGCTTGAAAAAAACAGATAAATGGTTGCTGTTTTTCATTTTGCTGACCGCTTTACATTCAGATTGTCAAACGTTCAGGAGGCCCGTTGCAGCGGGTTATACAGGCCTGGGTGCTTATAGCTTAAATCATGTGGATGTATTTTCTTTTACTACCAACCAGGCCTCACTGGCGCAATTAAAAAATGGTTCGGCAGCTGTATATGGTGAAAGAAAATTTTTCCTCGGGGAACTGAATAATTATACAGCCGTTATCGGGCTGCCAACTGCTTCCGGCAATTTTGCATTTAAAGCAAACTATTCCGGTTCCAGCGATTATAATGAAACCCAACTCGGACTCGCTTATGGAAGAAAATTAGGCAGCAAAGTTGATGCCGGTGCACAGTTCAATTATCAGGGTATCCGTATCGCCGGTTATGGTAATGCATCGGATATCAGTTTTGAATTAGGAACTATTCTGCATGTAACGGACAGGCTTCATGCCGGAATTCATGTCAATAATCCGGTTGGCGGAAAGTTTGGAAAGGACCAGCAGGAAAAATTATCATCAGTTTATTCGTTTGGTTTTGGTTACGATGCATCGGAAAAATTTCTTGTCAGCGCTGAAATAGAAAAAGAGGAAGACCAGCCGGTAAATGTAAATGCAGGTATGCAGTATAAATTTTTACCGCAATTGCTGGCAAGGCTGGGTATGTCTACAGCTACCTCATCCGCCTGGCTGGGAATTGGATTAACAATTAAATCATTCAGGATGGATATCACTACAGGCTATCATCCGCAATTAGGAGTGACTCCCGGACTGCTGCTTTTATTCAACTTTAAGCCCCCATCCCCTAAAGGGGAGTAGGAGTAATGGTGTTATTTCAAATAGAAAAAATGAGAAGAGTGTTTTTATTTGCAGCTTGTTTGAGTTATAGTTTTTTCTTTCACCCCTTCAGGGGATGGGGGCAGGAAATACCCCCGTCTGCAGAACAACAACTCGAAAACCAAACCGATGCCGACCAGGGAGAAACGGAAGATGATGCTTACCTCCGGGAACTGGAACAATTCAGGAAACATCCGGTCAACCTGAATACAGCGGATGCCGATGAACTGAATCAATTAAGAATTTTAACCGGTCTGCAGATTGCCAATCTCGTTGCTTACCGCAATATATTCGGAAAGTTTATCAGTATTTATGAATTGCAGGCTGTACCCGCATGGGACATAAATACTATCCGGGAATTGCTGCCTTTTATTACAACAACAACTCCTGTTTCTTTGGCTGAAGAAACCGGTAAAAGATTCAGGGATGGTGAGCATAGTTTATTACTTCGTGTATCTCAAATACCGGAAAGATCAGGTGGATTCGATAAATCAACCCCGGGTACAAAGTACATCGGAAGCCCGCAAAAAATTCTTTTCCGCTATGGCTATGCTTACAAAAACTTATTACAATTCGGACTGGTTGGCGATAAAGATGCCGGGGAACAATTTTTGAAGGGATCGCAAAAAATGGGTTTTGATTTTTACTCCTTCCATTTTTTTGCCCGGAAGATTGGTATCATTCAGTCATTGGCACTCGGGGATTTTTTGGTGAATATGGGACAGGGGCTGATTCAATGGCAGGGCCTTGCTTTTAAAAAAACTGTGGAAGTAATGGGAATAAAGCGGCAATCGGCAGTGCTTCGTCCTTATAGTTCTGCCGGCGAATTTTATTTTCATCGCGGCGCAGGAATTACCATCCGGAAAGCCCGCCCTCCCGCCGTCGGCGGGAGGGTCGGACGGGGAAGATTTGAAATCACCGCCTTTGCTTCTTTCAGAAAACTAAGTGCAAATTTTGTTGCGGATACGGTGAATAATAAAGATTTTATTTCCTCATTTCTTACATCCGGTTATCATCGTACAAGCAGTGAAAATGCAGACAGGAATAATCTTGCACAAACTGCTTTTGGCGGCAATATCATTTACCGAAGTAATCAATGGCATATTGGAGTAAATGGTATTTATTATAATTTTTCTCTGCCGGTACAAAAAAGGGATGAGCCCTATAACCTGTATGCCATCAGCGGAAAAAACTGGTACAATTTCAGTGTGGATTATAGCTATACTCATAAAAACCTTCATGTATTTGGCGAAGCGGCAGCGGATAAAAATTTCAACAAGGCATTTATCAACGGCTTATTACTGAGTGTGGATCCGGGAGTTGATATTTCATTTGTTCAGCGAACCATCAGTGCTGCTTATCAATCCATCAATGGAAATGCATTTACTGAAAATACATACCCAACCAATGAAAATGGTTTTTACGCTGCTGTATCAATCCGTCCGGCTATTGGCTGGCGAATAGATGCCTACGGGGATATCTATAAATTTCCCTGGCTCAAATATCTTGTTGATGCGCCCGGTCACGGAAGGGATTTTTTGACACAAGTGACTTATACCCCCAACAAACAGTTGGAGGTTTATACAAGGTTCAGGAATGAAACGAAACAATCCAACCAACCCGATCCCCTCCAGGGAGGGGCAGGGGTGGATTCCGTAACTAATTTTCTTATTTCTATACCCAGGCAAAACTGGCGGACACAGCTGAGTTATAAAGTAAATACAGCCATCACTCTTCGAAGCAGGGTGGAGCTGCTTTGGTATGATTATAAGCGGGCAAATACCGAAAAAGGGTTCCTTGGTTTCTTTGATCTCTTGTATAAACCAATGCTTACTCCTTATACTGCAGTCTTGCGTCTCCAGTATTTTGAAACGGATAGCTATGATTCCCGCATTTATGCATATGAAAATGATGTGCTCTATACTTATTCCATTCCGGCCTTCTATGACAAAGGCTTCAGGTACTATCTTACCCTCAATTATGATATAGGTAAAAGGATCTCACTCTGGCTGCGCTGGACTCAAACCATTTACCGGGATAAAGCCTCTGTGGGCACCGGTCCTGATGAAATAAATGGGAATAAAAGGAGCGAAATAAAACTACAGGCCAGGTTGCTTTTTTAACCAGCAGCCTGCCAGGTTATTTTTCTCCAGAAATTTTTAACAGTTTTTAAGTAATTGTTAAAAAAAACTTTACATTGCGGCAGCAAATTTAAAAGGCTTTGTGTCTTACCATTATTCCACACCCCCTGAAAATTGACGAATTTCCCTGATAATCAATGCTTTTAAATCTAAAAATTAACGTTAACATGAGAAAAATCGCATCACTGTTCACAATGTTAATGCTGTTTACAGCACTGGCATTTGGTCAGAACCGGACGATTACCGGTACTGTTATCGACGAAAAGGGCGACGCATTGCCCGGAGCTTCAGTAAGTATTAAAGGTACCCGTACAGGAGTATCGGCCGACAACAACGGCCAATTCCGCATCCTCGCTAAAACCGGCGATGTGTTGATGGTTTCGGGTGCTGGCCTTGAGCCCACTGAAGCTACGGTTGGTACCGGAAGTACCATTTCAATTTCTGTAAAGAGGCTTGTAATTGCCGGTACAGAGGTTGTGGTTACTGCCCTCGGCCAAACCCGCCAGCCAAAAGAACTTGGTTATTCAGTTACCAAGGTTAAAGCAGCAGAACTTACCCAGGCCAAATCAGTAAACCTCCAAAGCGGTTTAACCGGTAAGGTTTCCGGCTTAAACATCCAATCCATTAATAATGGAGTATTCCAGGACACAAGGATAACTTTAAGAGGTATCCGTTCTTTGACTGGTAACAACCAGCCAATGCTGATCCTTGATGGTGTGCCCATTTCTCTTGGTTATCTCAATTCAATCAATCCGAATGATATAACTGATGTTACCATTTTGAAGTCGGCATCTGCCACTGCAATTTATGGTCCTGATGGAGCAAATGGAGCCCTTGTAGTTACTACGAAAAGAGGTAGTAGAACAAAACCGCAGGTAAGCGTTGGTCATACAGTTCAGGTGGAAAAAGTATCCTATATGCCTAAACTGCAAAATCAGTTTGGTTCAGGTTCTTCTGTTGATCCATTGGGATACGGAGTTTATGACCCAATTGAAAACCAGTGTTATGGTGATCAGTTTGATGGTTCCCTCAGGGAAATAGGACGAATAGGTCCCGATGGTTCTTACTATAAAGTGCCTTATAAGGCACTGCCTAACGAAAAAAAGAGGTTCTGGGCTACGGGTCTTACCAACCAGACTGATGTTTCGTTTTCAACCGGCGATTTCTACCTGAGTGTTCAGAATGTATTGGTGCAGGGTATTATGCCGAAAGATGTGAACAAAAGAATTTCTGTGCACATGGCAGGCAATAAAGAATATAACAGGTTCAAAGCTGCATATAGTGTTAACTACACAAAAGGCAACTATGATGTAACCAGCGGTTCCAGCTGGGGTAACGGTCGTGACTACACGGTTTACTGGAACCTGATCAACACTCCCCAGGAAATTCCCATTACCCGGTTCAAAAACTGGAGAACAGATTACTGGTCAAGTCCCGATGGTTATTTCAATGACTATTATTCCAATCCTTATTTCATGGTCGATAATTTCAGGGCCGTAGGAAGATCAGAAGATATTTTCGGAAACTTTGAATTGAACTTTAAAGCAACCAACTGGCTCACGTTAACGTACAGGCTCGGGGCCACTGTTTCAAATGCAACACAGAAAAACAGGCAGGAAGCTTTAGTGTATGGACCCTATGCAAAAGCAAGTGGTAAAGCCATTGCAGCAACCGGCGACATCAATTCCGGGGTAGCTGATTTTTCCAATTCATCCAGCCGTATCAATTCTGAATTTTTTGCCTCCATCCGTAAAAAATTCGGAAAATTTGATGTGAATGCTTTGATTGGCCAGTCATTTCGCGAGGATAATTCCAAAAACATGAACGTCAACAACGGCAACCTGGCTTTCCCGACACTGTTCAATGTAATTGGACGCAAGGGTGAACCCGGTGTTGGTGAAAGTGATTTCAAATCAAGACTGGAGCGTTTCTTTGGTAAAATCTCTATTGGTTATAACAACTGGATTTTTCTTGAAGGAACAGGTAGTTATGATATAGACAGCCGTCTTGCATACTACTATAATTATGATTTTGACAATATTAATTATTTCTATCCCGGGGCCAGCCTTTCTGTCCTTTTGAGTGAAGCAATACCTGCTATCAAAAGCAGCAAGCTTATCTCCTACCTGAAACTTCGCGGGGCTTATTCCAAAACAGGTAATGTGAACCTCGGTGCTCAGTCGTTAGAGAATACCTACGCCATTGCTCCAGGATTTCCTTTTGGAACGCTCAGTGGTTATACTTCAAGCAACCTGCTCAGGTTATCTAAATATCAACCCGAATTTGTAAAGAATAAAGAAGCAGGTATTGAAATAGGTTTATTGAAAAACCGTATTAACGTGGAGGCTACAGTTTACAGCCAGGACAATTCAAACCAGATCGTGGATGTGCAATATTCCGGCGCTACCGGTTTTACCAGCGCCAGGCTGAATGCTGCTGCTTTTGAAAATAAAGGTTTGGAACTTGACCTGAGACTGACCCCATTGGTTAAGATCCGCAATGTGTCAATTGATGTAAAAGCTAATTACACATACCAGGATAATAAGGTTACAAAGATCATCGAAGGAGTTGACCAACTCGGTATCGGAAACGGTAACTATGTAATTGTTGGCAAACCAGCTTATACTTTCCAGTTGACCGACTATGTTAGAGATGACCAGGGCCGTGTGATTGTCAGTTCAACCACAGGTTTACCAACCGTTGACCCGGTTATCAAGTCTTTCGGTCGTACTCAACCAAAACACCTCATCGGGTTGAACCTTTCTGTAAACTGGAAAGACCTTACTTTCAGTGCAGTGGGTGATTACCGCGGAGGCGCCCAGATATATACCGGTAACCTTGGTACAGGTATGGACTTCTCCGGAATTTCAAAGAGAAGTGCACAGAATGCCCGTCAGCCTTTTATCATGCCGAACTCTTCTTATTTTGACGGAACAAAATATGTTGACAACACCAATATTTATATGATCAGCGGAGGTTATAATTTCTGGTCCCAGTCAGTGAACACTTCTGCTAACACCAACTACCTGGTGAGCGGTGATTTCTGGAAAATAAGGGAAGTGAGTCTTTCTTATAACATTCCTGCAAGGTGGTTTGGGTTTACTAAAAATGCTATTAAAGGAGCTACATTCACTCTGAGCGGAAGAAACTTATTCATGTTCCTTCCCAAAACAAATGAATGGACGGATCCTGAGTTTTCCAACACAACCGGCAATGCACAGGGGATAAGTGGTTTGGATAATACACCCCCCACAAGAATTTTTGGTGCGAGCTTAAACATCCAGTTATAACCTTATAAATCAAATTATATATGAAACTGAATAAATTAATCTATGTTGTCCCTCTCGCAGTACTCATCCTGGCTGCGGGAACCGGCTGCCGGAAGGGCCAGTTCAACGTAAACAAAAACATAAACAGCCCCACGGATAGTACGATCACCTATTTCGTTGTATTACCGGCTGCCATGAATGCATCGGCAAGGATCGTATCCAATTCATGGGGTACTATCCAGAATTGGATGAGCTATTGGTCAAGGTCTGGTACATACGCCCCCAACGTTACGGAGGAAACTTACCAGATCACTACAGGATTTGGCAATGGTATATGGAACAGTTGTTACGATAATAATTATGATTACAATATCGTAAAAATAAAAGCAGGCGTGTCAGGAGCCGGATTTTATGAGGGTATTGCCCGCATCATGATGGCCCAAAATTTCCAGATCCTGGTGGATGTATATGGCAATGTGCCTTACAGCCAGGCATTGAAAGGAAGCGGCAACCCGACTCCTGCTTATGACAAAGGCCTTGACATTTATAAGGCGCTTCTGAGAGAAATTGATGCGGGAATGCTACTTATTCAAAATGCTAATGTTATTTCTAACACTGCCAATAAAGAAATTGCCACCAATGATATCATGTTTCATGGCGATAAAACAAAATGGCAGAAATTTGGCAATACGCTTAAACTCAGAATGCTGATCCATGCGTATGCCATTGGCGCTATTGACAAAACAGCTGAAATGGCCATCATTAATTTGAATGGGTATGGTTTTCTTGGCGCCGGTGAAGATGCCCAGATCAACCCCGGGTACACCGGTGTTGATAAAGCAAATCCGTTTTTCAATGGTTATATAACCAACAGCGACAATTCTCCTAATGCCAATAATGTTTATTATAAAGCTAATGAGTGGGGTATTGAGTATTATAAAGTCGACGGAGATCCCCGTGTAACTAATAACCCGGTGGCAGGCGCTGGCTCACGTTTGTATATTGCTGGAAGCGGAGGATTGATCGGCGTGAAATATGGCTTACCCCCGATCACGGCCAATGGTGCAAGTGTACTGGCAGGGATCGGGCCCGGTTTAAATAAAGGAGCTACTGCCCCAGCTTGGGTTCTCACTGCTGCAGAAAGTTTCTTCCTGCAGGCCGAAGCAAGATTCAGAGGTTGGATAACATCAGGACTTTCTGCCAAGGATCTAACGGAAGCCGGTATCAAGGAAAGCTTTACTTTCCTTGGAGTACCTAACCCGACAACAACATCTTTTACCCAGTACATGGGTTGGAATTTTGGTTTTCCTGATGTGGATTATACTGCAGCGCCCATAGCTACCGGAGCTCCGGGTGGTGGGTTATTTACAATTCTATCTTGTAAATGGTTTGCCATGAATGGTGTCAACACGCTGGAGACATGGTGCGACTGGAGAAGGGTTCCATATTCTGATGTGGCTACAAAAGTTTTATCAACAAATACAGCTGCACCTACTGATCACTTTGTATATGGAGATGGCGGTGGCTATAGCCCGGGTCCTTTCCGTTCTGTGGCACCACAGATCACACCGGCAGATAATATCCCGGTGCGTTATCTCTACCCGCAGGCAGAGTATAACTATAATACGGCAAATGTGGCTGCAGAAGGAAATATTACCAGGTACAGCAAAGTATTCTGGGATGTCAATTAATTATAATTTTGTATAATAAAAAATCAGAAATATGAAAAAAATACTATCATCTTCATTGATCCTGGCAACCCTGGCGGTTGCTTTTACAGGATGTTTGAAAGACAAAGGTTTTGATAACCATACTTATGGTATCAATGACCCGGATACACAACCTCCCGGCGTTGGTTTTCCGCGGGGAGCCACGGCCAAAAATACAATCGGGCTTGATGCCGGTGTCGGCACTCTGCAGTCGATCAGTGACTATGTTTTTGTGAACCTTGAAACCGGCACCCCGGCAAAATCTGATGTGCATGTTACCCTTGTCTTTAATACAACTAATCCGCAAGGAACTGGTTTATTAGATAAGTATAATGCTGCCAATGGCACAAATATCCTGCCTTTCCCGGCCGCTCTTTTTAGCATTGGGCTTAATGTAGTAATACCAGCGGGTTCAACAGGTGGACAGGTTCCTATTTTGATTCCAAGTACTATCCCGATGGACCCGAGTTCTTCTTATGGTGTTGGTTTAACTATCACCAGTGTAGATGGAGGATATAAAATTGCTGAAAACCTGAAAAACCTGTTCCTGGAGTTTACACTGAAAAATAAATATGATGGTACCTATGCGGCCAAGGTATTGACTCAGGGATGGGGCGCTTATGGTATAACAGATGAACCTGTTTTTTACGACTGGGGTCCTGCTGGTCAGGCAACTATCTTTTTGATCACCGGTGGTCCAAATTCTGTGAGGTTTTTTGACGATTGGGGATTTGGCGACTTTATCCAGGTATGTCATACCGGGACTCCAGCCACTGGAAGTTCTGGTTTTGGAGCAACAGCTCCCCGGTACACATTTAATTTGGCAACCAACCAGATAATTGCTGTTACCAACGATACACCTGATGATGGCAGGGGCAGGGTATTCTATGTAAGTCCTACCGTGGTACCTCCCGTCGGCAATTTTTGGGATCCACCGACTAAGAAAATCCTGGCTGAATATTACCTGAAACAAAACGGAAGACCTGATCAGCGTATTAGTATGATACTGACATACAGGGGCCCGAGACCATAATATTTTTTCTGATTTTTTTAAAAAAGGAGTTGTTTCTTAACAACTCCTTTTTTATTTGCCGGCATCTGCAGGGCAGTTTTGTTGTACTTTTGATACCGATTGTGCATCCGTAATATGCCAACGTAGTTGACATAAACGGCTGCAACATCGGCATTATACCGGAATCTGTAGGAATATATTATAAATACATTTGGTATAAATTCTCAAAAGACAAATTATGAAGCCAGTTACCCGTTTTTTATCAGCCGGTCTTTTCTGTGCTGTTATTACTGATTCTTCCTTTGCACAGATGGCAACCAATGTTCCTGTTTCTTTATCGGCCAATTCCGGCTCCATGGTATCCCGGGCTCCGGACAGCCGTGGCTGGACCGATCCTGCCCTGAACCATAATAAGCTATTGCAGCAGCATACAAGCGATGGGATGTATAAGCTGATCGGCGCTTATAAAGTGGTCGGCAGCTCTTTTCTTTATGGTGAGCATCACCTGGCTGATATGTTTGCCCCGGAGGTAAAAGCCTATAATATTTTTGTCAGCTATAACACTTACAACCAGGAAGTGGAATTCTATTCCAAAGAGAACCCGGACAAATCTTTGGTAAGAGAACCCGGCACCCTTGACTCTTTTATCATACATCCAAATATTGACCTGGGCATCACCAGTCCTTTGAAATTTGTGTATGGTTCTGTGCTGGGCGTTAAAGACAAATATTATTTCCAGGAAGTCTGCAAAGGAGATCGGTTCAGTTTGTATAAGAGATATAAGTCTGACCTGGGTTATGTTTCCGGCAATTATGTGCAATCGGAATTGCGCCAGTTCGACCTGGAATACGAGTATTATTATACAGATACAGAAGGCAAAGGAATTAAAAAGTTAAAACCAAATGCGGCCAGTGTCATCAAAGAATTTAAAGATATAAAGGATCTTTCGGCAGAAATAAGCGTTGATGATTTTACAGCTAACCCGGAAGCCGCTTTTTGTAAAGCCTTTACTGTATTAAACCAGGTTAAAAAAGCTTTTTAATTGTTGTAGTACTTTAAACTTACAATTATGAAATCAATTACCCGTTTTTTATTGGCCAGCCTTTTCTGTGCTGTAGTTAATAATTCTTCACGGGCCCAGATGTCCACCAATGTACCTAATGCTTTATCTGCTAATTCCGGTTCCATGACTGCTTTGCCAGACCGATTCGGCAAACTTGCACCTGACAGCCGCGGATGGACCGACCCTGCCCAGAATCATAATAAGCTACTGCAGCAACAAAACAGCGATGGGATGTATAAGCTGATCGGCGCTTATAAAGTAGTTGGCAGCTCTTTTCTTTATGGTGAGCATCACCTCGCTGATATATTTGCCCCCGAGGTGAAAGCGTATAATATTTTCATCAGCTATAACACCTACAACCAGGAAGTGGAATTCTATTCCAATGGAAACCCTGACAAATCTTTGGTAAGAGAGCCCGGTACTCTTGACTCTTTTATTATACATCAGGATATTGGGTTTGGCATCCTCAATACATTGAAGTTTGTGTATGGTTCTGTGCTTGGCATTAAAGACAAATACTATTTCCTGGAGATCTGCACAGGAAAACGCTTCAGCCTGTATAAGAGATATAAGTCTGACCTGGGCTATGTTTCCGGCAATTATGTGCAATCAGAATTGCGCCAGTTCGACCTGGAATATGAGTATTATTATACAGACTCAGAAGGTAAGGGTATAAAAAAAATAAAACCGAATGCGGCAAGTGTCATCAAGGAATTTAAAGATGTAAAGGATCTTTCGGCCGTTGTCAGCGCTGATGCTTTTACCGCAAATCCTGAAGATGCATTCAGAAAAGCATTTGAGTACCTGAATCAATAATAATAAATCCTGTTTATGCCCGACCAGCAAAATGCCCCCAACCAGCTTAACATCGAAATATCAGAAGAAGTGGCAGAAGGCAGCTATGCCAACTTGGCTATCATCACCCACTCTCATGCCGAGTTTGTTATTGACTTTGTGAATGTGATGCCGGGTACACCCAAGAGCAAGGTTAAATCAAGAATAATACTTACTCCCCAGCATGCCAAACGCTTTATGAAAGCGATTACTGAAAACATCCAGAAATATGAAGCGGTCAACGGCTCTATAAAAGACCTGGAAGAAATACAACTGCCAATGAATTTCGGGGGGCCGACGGCGCAGGCTTAGTCCTGAGTCGGGAGTCGTTAGTCATTAGTCAGAGTGAACGGTATTCTTTTTAATTTTTCCGGGTTATTGATCATGTACTTATTTAATATCATTATTCATTATTCTTTACTGTCAATACTTGATATTCCTTATCAGTATTGTTTTTACAATCCTTTGAAGGATCAAACAAATACTTATAATACCCAATAGAAAAGATTTTTCAAATTGAATGAATCTTCCGTCTAAAGACTAACGACTAAAGACTAACGACTCAAAGAATACCTTCATCCGCAAAACTGTAGTAACCATCCTCGCTTACAATAATGTGATCTATTACGGCGATATCGAGCAACCTGGCTGCTTCTTTAATTTTCCTGGTAAGTTCTTCATCAGCCCGGCTGGGCTTCAGGCTGCCAGAGGGATGATTGTGGCATAGAATGATGTTTACTGCATCTTCTTCCAGTGCTTTGCGGAGGATAATTCTTGGATCAGCCACTGTGCCGGTAATACCGCCTTCGCTTATTATTTCGAAATGGTTTATTTTATTGGCACGGTTCAGGAAGATCACGGCAAATACTTCATGACGGTGGTCCTTTAATTTGGTTTGTAAATAACGGGCAATATCCCCGCTGCTGCCAACAATAAGTTTTTCCAGTGGTACCGCAGCCTGTCTTCTTCTGCCTAACTCAAGTGCAGCCACGATAGTGATGGCTTTGGCTTCACCAATCCCCTTTATTTTCATCAGTTCCTTAACTGCCAGTTTTCCCAATTCTGATAAATTGTCCTTCCCGAGTTTCAATATTTCTTTGGCCAGGTCCACGGCTGTTTTTTGAAGGGTGCCATTCTGAATAAGAATAGCAAGCAATTCCGAATTGCTGAGGTTTTCTGCACCTGAAGAAAGTAATTTTTCTCTTGGCCTGTCGTCTTTTGACCATTGTTTAATTGAGTACTTGTGCTCTTGCATAGAACTAATTTAGCCAATAATTTTATTCTCATCAATACCACTTTAAGGTATTGAAACCAAGCCACCAGAAAAGGTTTTTTTAACGATTAAAATCTGGTATTTATGAAAACCAAAGCCCTTACCCCGATGGGTTCATTGCATCCCATCTTATTTTTTGTATTTGTTTATGTGGTAGCACTGTTGTTCTCCATTTTTATTTTTTCGTCCCTATTTTACAGCTGTAATGCCAGTCCATCCAATGTGTTGTCAGAAGAAGCCGGCCCTTCTCCGCAGGCAACGGCCCCTGCATTTGCATTGCAGAAATAAAGCAATCCGGGATCATATTTTTTTGCAGCAGCTTATTGCCATAGCAGGAACAATCATTATCTATTGCTATTTAGCCGGTTCGCAGGGTATTTTTTTGCAAATGAGATTTGCGAATCAGTATCTTCGCCGCACATTTCCACAACATGGAATCAGCCAAAATTTTCTCGGGAACCGGCTCACAAAAGCTGGCCGAACAGATCTGCAAAAGGTATGGAACACAGCTGGGCAAGGTCAATATCCAGCGTTTCAGCGATGGTGAGATAAGCCCTATATTCCTTGAAAGCGTAAGGGGCGACTCGATTTTCCTGGTGCAAAGCACCTTTTCCCCGGCCGAAAACCTGATGGAGCTGCTGCTGATGATTGATGCAGCCCGCCGGGCTTCGGCTTATAAGGTAATCGCTGTGATCCCTTATTATGGCTATGCCCGGCAAGACCGCAAAGACCGGCCAAGAGTAGCCATCGGAAGTAAACTGGTAGCCAACATGTTAGTGGCTGCCGGTGCCGACAGGATCATCACGATGGACCTGCATGCCCCCCAGATCCAGGGCTATTTTGACATACCGGTTGACCATCTTGACAGCCACGCAGTTTTTATCCCATACATTGAAAACCTGAGACTGGAAAACCTTACCTTTGCCGCCCCCGATGTAGGGGCAACGAACCGTATCCGTGAAATTGCCAGTTATTTTAATGCGGAAATGGTCATCTGTGATAAGCACCGCAAACGGGCGAATGAAATTGCGAGCATGGTGGTGATCGGGGATGTAACAGGCAGGGATGTGGTGATTATTGATGATATCTGTGACACCGGCGGCACGCTGGCAAAAAGTGCAGGTCTTTTAAAAGAAAAAGGCGCCAGGAGTGTGAGGGCATTGATTACACATCCCGTAATGAGTGGTAAGGCTTACGAGAATATTGAAAACAGCGCGCTGGAAGAACTGGTTGTCTGTGATACAATACCAGTTAAGGAAGGGAGTCCTAAAATAAAAATATTAAGTGTAGCAGAGCTTTTTGCAGTGGCCATAAGAAATGCGTTTGAAAATAAAAGCATCACCAGCCTGTTCATTCATTCGCAGCGAAGAGACAAATAAAAAAATATTCGGGGAGATTGCCCGCCCGGACGACCAGTCGGACAGGCTTCGGCTTCGCCTCACAAGAAAGTAAACAATTAAACAAAATAAACAATGAAAACAATTACCATCGAAGGTCAACTGAGGACCGGATTCGGGAAAACAGCCACCCGGCAACTCCGCTCTCAGGAACTGGTGCCCGGTGTAATTTATGGCGGTCCGCAGGAGATCAATTTCCATGCTCCTGCTGCGGCATTCAGATCACTGGTTTACACTCCTGATTTCCAGCAGGCCGAAGTGAAGCTGGATGGGAAAAGCTATCGCTGTATTTTAAAGGATCTGCAGTTTGACAAAGTGGATGATAAGCTCATTCATATTGACTTACTGGAACTGGTTGAAGACAAAAAAGTGATCGCTGATATCCCGTTGAAATTTACCGGTGTGGCGAAAGGTGTAAAAGATGGCGGTAAGCTCATCATCAAAATGAAATCATTAAAAGTAAAAACCTACCCAAAATACCTGAAAGAGCATATTGAGGTAAATGTGGATGACGTTGAATTAAATGGCAATATCCGGGTAGAAGATGTGAAGGTGGACAATTATGAAATATTGAATTCTCCCCGCATTCCTGTTGCATCAGTGTCATTGACAAGACAACTGAAACAGGAAGAGGCAGTAACTCCTGCTGCCGGCACTGTTGGCGCTATTGCTCCTGCTGCCGGTACTGCTGCTACTGCTGCTCCTGCCGCTGCTGCCGCACCCGCCGCCGCTACTGCACCTGCCGGAAAAGAAAAAAAGGGGAAGAAATAAACTCTTTGTTATTAAAAAGGAAACCCGTGTCAGCAGATGCGGGTTTTTTATTTTGTTACACCGATATTTGACTTTTGATTTTATACCGGGATCAGTTAGACTCATTTAGAAATGCAATTGGTATTACAAATGAAATATTTAATCGTTGGTTTGGGAAATATCGGCAGTGAGTATGCCCATACAAGGCATAATATCGGTTTTGACGTAGTGAATGCATTTGTCCGTAAACATAAGAGTAGTTTCCGGGTGGATAGGTTGGCCTATGTGGCAGATATAAAATGGAAGGGAAAGACATTTGTTTGTATTTGCCCCAGCACCTATATGAACCTGAGTGGCAAAGCAGTAAAGTATTGGCTGGATAAAGAAAAACTTGCTGTTGAAAATATGCTGGTCATTGTTGACGATATTGCTTTGCCCCCCGACAAACTGCGCCTGCGTCCTGCTGGCAGCGATGCTGGGCATAATGGACTTAAAAGCCTGCAGGAAGTACTGGGTACAACCGATTATCCAAAACTCAGGTTTGGGATCGGCAACGATTACCCTAAGGGTTACCAATCCGATTTTGTCCTGGGCAAATGGAAAAATGAAGAAGAACCCCTTGTAAAATTAAAGATAGAAAGGTCAGTTGAAGCGATTGAAACCTTTGCTTTGCAGGGTATTACGGCTGCCATGAACCAGGTAAATAATCAAAGCTTTTCGTTATGATAAATCAGATTGATTACTTACTTTAGCAGCCC